>JBGPBA010000052.1:0-6728 GCA_041481005.1 Candidatus Krumholzibacteriia bacterium
ATACCCGAAGGCGAACCCGACGAGCGGGATCGTGACGAAGAGCAGCGCGCAGGTATTGTCGATGATCGACGCCGCCATGTCGCTCATCTTTCGCAGCACCAGATCCTTCCCGAAGGCGAGCGTCAGGATGACGTAGCCGCACGCGAGGATCGTGCCGCCGGCAAACCCGCCGCCCGGCGTCAGGTGCCCGTACACGATGATGTACCACCCGAAAACGAAGATGATACCGATGGCGAAACGGACCACCGTCTTCACGATGAGCGTCATGCCCGCGGGCTTTTCGTTCGGATCGGGGATGCGAGCTGCCATCCGTTACTCCCTGAACTCCTCGTAATCCTCGCGAATCTCTTCTTCCGAGAGAATGCCGACCTTCTCCGTGTCGGCTTCGGTTCTGCGCTTGCGCCCGCGGCGCCTGAGAAGGACGAACGCGCCGAGGATCGAAACGAATATCACCGTCGCCTCGCCGAGGGTGTCGTACCCTCTGAAGTCGAGGATGATGCCCGCGACGACGTTTCCCGCCCCCGTCTTCTCGAGGCAGGTCTCCAGGTAGTCGCGCGACACCCGCATGAGCGGGTGCCCGAACGCCGGCAGGTCCTGCACGGCGATCCAGGCGAACACGAGGAAGAGCCCGAAGAAGATCAGGCTCGACACGAGAGAGAAGGTGTCCCAGTACGCCTCCATCGCCGTATTGTCGATCGTGATCGTGGCGCGGATCAGGATGACAAGGATGAGTATCTCGACCACCACCTGCGTAATCGCGATGTCGGGCGCGCCGAGCATGAGGAAGGCGATGCTCACGGCCGCGCCGACGATGCCGCACGCGATGACGGAGGAGAGCATGTTCTTCGTCTCGATCGCGATGATCGACCCGATGATCATGAATATGAGGAGCACCAGCAGGAACGATTCAGGCATCACGTTGCGGCCCCGCCGCTAGAGCTTGAAAATCATGATAAACGACAGCACGCCGAGCCCGATGACGATCCACGCGAGGTAGGTCGAGAGGTTCCCGTTGTGCACCGACCTCAGGACCTGCACGAACCCGTCGCCGACCCGACCGAAGAAATTATAAAGGTCGAGCGAGCCCCGGTCGCCGTCCGCGAAGAGCGTCTTGATCGCCGGACTCAGATCGTCCGTCACCGTTTTATAGAACTGGGTGCCGGGCACCCGGATCTCCTCGTTGTCCATGATGTTGCCGCCGGTCCACACGTTCTCGTCGATGCGATACGCCTTCGTGCTGCTGAAGCCGTAGATGAACAGCCCGAGGACGATGCCCACGAGGATGAGAACGGTCGCCGCGCCGGGGCTCCAGAGGCCCGCCGTCGGGCCCGTGAGGATCGCGCCCGCCACGACGCTCACCTCGTCTCCGCCGGCGACGACGGGGATGATGAACTTCTGAAGCGGATAGCTCGCGAATACGCCGAAGAGGACGCAGAGTATCGAGAGCACGATCATCGGAACCTGCATCGAGAAATCGACTTCCTTGACCTTGTCGAGGCGCTCCGGCCGCCGCCCGAGGAAGACCGAGTGCAGCACCTTGATGAACGAGGCGAGCGTCAGGGCGCTCCCGAAGATCGCGACGACGAGGAAGATCACATGCCGTCCCTCGAGCATGCCCTGATAGACGAGCCACTTCGACGCGAAGCCGTTGAAGGGCGGCACACCCGAGATCGAGAGCGATGCCACCGCCATCGTGATGAAGGTGACGGGCATGAGCCTCGCGAGTCCGCCGAGATCATCGAGCTCGGTCGTGTTGGCTCGCTTCTCGACGGAGCCGGCGCAGAGAAAGAGGCAACTCTTGTATATCGCATGGTTGAGCATGTGGAAAAGCCCGCCGACGATCGCAATCGGAATGCCGCTCCCGACGCCGAGCACCATGTACCCGACCTGGCTCACCGCGTGGAACGAGAGGAGCTTCTTGAGGTTGTGCTGAACGAGCGCCATGAGAACGGCGAAGATGATCGTCACCGCGCCGACGATCATCATGAGCATCGAGAGCGCCGAGCCGGGCGGGATCGTGAATATGTCGAGCGAAATACGCGCGAGGAGATAGATGCCGAGAAGCTTGTCGAGGGAAGCCGGCAGGTACGCCATGATCGAGGCGGGGGTCGAAACCGCCATTTCGGGAATCCACGAATGGAACGGTATCGCTCCCGCCTTCGCGATCGCCCCGATGAAGAGGAGGATGAACGAGACGACGGCGAGCGGGTTGTTGACCTGTATCCCCATATCCGACATCACGAACGTCCCGGAGATCTTCCAGGCGAGAACGATGCCGAGGAGCATCGCGGCGTCGCTGAAGCCGAGCACGGCGAACGTCTTCGCCGCCGATTTTTCGTGCCCTTTCTCCCCCATGTTGGTCAAGAAGAAGAAGATCGCGGTAAGAGCTTCCCAGAATATGAGCAGGATCAGGAGGTTGTCGGCGAGGACCACCCCGGAGGCCGCCGCGAGAGCCCAGAGCATGAACGAGTAGTAGATGCTCGACTTATCCTTGCTCCACAGGTAACCGAGTGAGTAGAGGATGCAAAGCACCGCGAATATCCCGATGAAGATGAGCACGAAGGAGCTGAAATTGTAGAGCCGCAGGGCGAACTCGAAGGGGACCGACTGGCCGAGGTCGAAGAGCGTGACGCCGTAAGTCACTTCGCCCGCGCCGAAGAGCTTGATCGACCACATGAGCATCCAGACGGCGGCAGCGAGGGCGACGAGCCCGGCCACGAACTTGCCCTTGCGCGGGATAAAGAGAGGGATAATCCCCGCAACCGCAGGTATCATCAAGGGATACAAGAGCTCGTTCATGCCGCCAACTCCAAAGGGCATAGTCTAGCCTCTCCCGCTCTGCCTGGCAAACCTTTTTCTGATTTCCTCGGTCTTCTCGTGGCTCAACCGGACAAGGTCCTTCTCGGTGAGGACGCGGCGGGAGCCGTCACGCCGGTCGACGATCCCGACCCGCTCGGTGCACGAGTAGCACGGGTCGACGGCCGCGGTAATGAGCCCGGCGTCGGCCACCGTGTTGCCGATGACGCTGACCTCGTTCGTGAGGATGTTGTTGAAGCTCGGCGCCCGGATCTTGTGCCTGATCGGCATGTTGCCGCCGTTCGAGCGCACGTAATGGAGCACTTCGCCGCGCGGCGCCTCGTACACCCCGATGCCCTCGCCGGGCGGCACCTCGTTGATCTCGGTGCAGATGTCGCCGGGCTTCGTGTCGGCGAAGAGCTTGAGGCACTGGCGGATGATCTTGATCGATTCGAAATTCTCGAGCTGCCGGACGACGGCCTTGTCGAAAACGTCGCCGTTCTGGCAGAGGATGACGTCGAATTTCACCTTGGAGTACGCGTCGATCGGATGATCGCGGCGGTCGTCGATGTCGAGGCCGGCCGAGCGCGCCGTCGGGCCGAGGGCGCCGTAGAGGCGGCACTTGTCCTTCGGAAAGACGCCGACCCCCTTCGTGCGCGCGTGGATCACCGGGTCGTCGAGGATCGCCTTGGTGAGCATGGCGTTATTCTTCTCGAGCGAGTCGAGGAGCTTGAGAATGTTCGGGATCTCCTCCTCGGGCAGGTCGCGCCGCACGCCGCCCGGGCGCATGACCGCGTAGTGATTGCGGTTCCCCGTGACGGCCTCGAGCACATCCAGCACCGGCTCGCGGAACTTCCACGTCCACATGAAAACGGTGTTGTAGCCGAGGAAGTGACCGGCGAGGCCCGTCCAGAGAAGATGGCTGTGGAGCCGCTCGAGCTCGGCGGCGATGCACCTGATGAGCTGGGCCCGCAGCGGCACCTCGATTTGGAGAAGGTCCTCGACCGCCTTGACGTAGGCGTACGGGTGCGAGCACGAGCAAATACCGCACACGCGCTCGACGAGGAAGGGCACCTGGTCCCACGTTTTGTGCTCGGAGAGGAGCTCGATGCCGCGGTGGCTCCACCCAATCGTCATGTCCAAGCCGACGACGCGCTCGCCGTCGACGTGGAGCTCGAAGAACTCGGGCTCCTCGAGTACCGGGTGGAACGGGCCGATCGGGATTTTCTTGACCATCGCGTCTCTCCTCAGGGATTTTCTCCGTTCGGGGACTCTCCGAACACCTGGCCCGCCATCCAGTCGCCGTCGTCGCGCTCGCGCACCGTTTCGTGCTCGTCCTTGGCCTCCCGCCTCGCGGGATAGTAGTCGGGCGGCATCATGTCCGCCCGCAGCAGCGGCCGCAGGTCGGGGTGGTTGCGGAACGTGACCTCGTACATCTCGAACATCTCGCGCTCGATCCACTTGGCCCCCGGGCAGACCGGGGTGATCGAGTCGAGCACGGGGTGCGGTTTCGTCGCGAACGTCTTCATCGTCACGAAGAAATCTTCCTTGTCGAACGGGAAGAAGAACATAACCTCGACCCCGTCGCGGTCGTCGACGGCGAGGCCCGTATCGTAGCGGGCGCCGAGATCGTCGAAGAGGAAGCGGGCGAGGTCGACCCAGATCTCGTTCTCCGCGTATACGAACACGCGCTTCGGCGAGCGCTCGGCGATTTTCAATTTGTCGCCGAACCGCTCGGCGAGCCTCCGTTTGACTTCTTCTCGTTCCATTCCGTTCTCTCTCCGGGCGGCCGCCGGCGCGGGCCGCGGCGCCCTTTCGTCTAGAGCGAGCTCAAAACCTTGACGAGCCCCGAAATGATTGTCTCGGGCTTCGGGGGGCAGCCCGGGATGTAGGCGTCCACCGGGATGTGCTTGTCGAGCGGCCCGACGACGTTGTACGCGTCGCGAAAGATTCCGCACCTGAGACCGCATGCACCGAAGGCGACGACCTTGATCGGCTTCGGCGCCGCTTCGTAGAGGCGCTTGAGCCGCGGGAGGATGTTCTTCGTGACGACGCCGCTGATGAGGAGCACGTCGGCGTGGCGCACGCTCCCGACGAGCACGACCCCGAAGCGCTCGACGTCGAATCGCGGCGTCAGGCAGTCGAGGATCTCGATGTCGCAGTTGTTGCACGCCCCCGTGTTCACGTGGAAGACCCAGGGGGATTTCTTCAGAGCCTTGAGCGCGAGCGACATGCCTTCTTGACGCCTCCTAATGCCCGAGAACCGCGAGGATCATCGCCACGACCGAGAGCGCGAACATCGGCCCCCAGAAGAAGCGGACTGCCTGCTCGATGCGGACCCGCGGGTTCGTGTTCTTGATGAGAACCATGATCACGACGATCGCGACGTACTTGAGAATCGAGGTGAGGATCCGCCATCCGATGAAGCTCACGCCGCCCCAGAAGAGCGTGATGAGAAAGATCGGCATGACGAAATACATGATCGCCGTGTTGAGCCGCAGGACGGCGAGCGGGGCGCCCGAGTATTCGATGTGGGTGCCGCCCGCGATCTCCGTCTCGGCCTCGGCCATGTCGAACGGGATAAAGCACAGCTTCGCCTGGGAGCACAGGATCGCGACGATGAACGCGATGACCCCCGAGGCGCTCCCGAGCATGACCCCGTGGTAGTCCTGGTACGAGAGAATCTTCGCGAACGAGAAGCTCTGCACCTTGACGACCGTCGTGAGGACCGCGATCCAGAGCGGGAGCTCGTAGCCGAACAGCAGCTTCATCTCGCGGCTCGCGCCGAGCGCGCCGAGCGGGTTGGCCGAGGCGCTCCCGCCGATGATGAGCGCGATCGCCGGAACGGTCATGATGTAGAGCGTGACGATCGTGTCGCCGACGAACGATGTGTCGGGGTTCAGATTGACGAGCCAGAGGATCGTCGAGGCGAGGGTCGCCGCGGCGAGCCCGATGATCGGCATGAGGAGGAATCCGGTGTGCTGCGCGCCCGCCGGAACGACGACCTCCTTGCCGAGGAGCTTGGCCGTGTCGACGAACGGCTGGTACCACGGCGGGCCGACGCGGTACTGGATCCGCGCGGTGACTTTCCGGTCGACCCAGGTCGTCATCAGCCCGGCGACCGCCGAAAACAGGAAGCCGGGGAACACGAGGTACTTCACGATGTACATGAACGCCTGCATAGTATTCCGTCTCTAGCGCGGCCCCATGAAGCGGGTGAAATAGCGCCCGCCCTCGGCCGTCCGTTTGTACTTCTTCTCGATCGACTCGAGCTCCTCGAAAACGAGCGCTCCGGATGTGCACGTCGCCACGCACCGGGGGATCTTTCCCTCGGGGAGGCGGTCGGCGCAGAGGTCGCACTTCGGGGAGGTGTGCCACGTCGAATAGGGAAGCATGACGCCGAAGGGGCACGAATTCATACACGACTTGCACCCGATGCAGAGGTTTCGCATCCGGATGATCGTGCCGCTCTCGTCCTTCTTGATCGCCTCCTGCGGGCAGACGTTCAGGCAGAGCGGCTCGGCGCAGTGCCTGCAGTGGAGCGGGAGCGTCGCTTTCTCTTGGATGCTCCCGTGCTTGAGGTGCCCCTGGCCCTGGTGCCCCTGCGCGCACGCAGCCGCGCACGAACGGCACGAGGTGCAGAGATTCATATTAATGTATATTCGCTTTTCCATGCCTTCACTTCTCGCTTTGCCTGCTCAAGCGCACGGGCACCGGCCCGAGCACGATCTCACCGGAGCGCCCATCGAGCTTCCAGGGGAAGAGCTTCCGGACGGCAGGGAAATGGATCGTCGCCGCGGTGACCTTGCCGGCGAGCTTCTTCGTGATCTCGACGGGGAGCACGATCTCGGCGCCGGCGGTCGAAACGTCCGCGCGATCGCCGCTCTTGAGCCTGAGCCGCCGCGCGATATCCTCCGAGACCATGAGCACCG
>JBGPBA010000053.1:0-6720 GCA_041481005.1 Candidatus Krumholzibacteriia bacterium
CCATCTCCTCTACCTTCTACGGACGCTCGACGAGGTCGAGCCCGGGACGCGGACCCGGATCGCCTCGACGCTGCACGAGATGGCCGAGCGGATCAAGCGCCGGGGGCTCGTCATTCTCTTTTCGGATCTCTTCGACGATCCCGAGGCCGTTCTCAACGGCCTCAAGCATTTCAGGCACCGGGGCCACGAGATGGTGCTCTTCCACATTCTCGACCCCATCGAGCTCAGCCTCGATTACAGCGGCGAGGTCGAGTTCGTCGACAAGGAGACGGGGGAAAAGCTGCGCACGCAGCCGTGGTTCCTCAAGAAGGAATACCGCCGCACGGTGGGCGAATGGATATCCTGGCTCGAGCGCGAGTGCAAGGAGAGCGCGATCGATTACAACCTCGTCACGACCGAGACGCCGTTCGATCAGGCGCTCGTCTCGTACCTGAATAAGAGGCGGCGGTTGGGGTAGGGGGCCGATGAATTTTCTCAATCCGATATATCTTTTCGCGCTCGCCGCGGTGGCGATCCCCATTCTCATCCATATCTTCAGCCGGCGCCGCGTGCCGCAGGTGCCGTTCAGCTCGATCCGCTTCCTCAATCCCTCCGACCGCAGAAGCATGGTGCGGATCAACCTGCGGCGGCTCCTCTTGCTCGCGCTGCGGATCATCGGTATCGCGCTCGTCGCCCTCGTCTTTGCCAGGCCCGTCGTGCGGGGGAGCCTCGCCACGCTCTTCCCGAGCGGCGGCTCGCGCGCCGCGTGCATCCTGCTGGACCGGAGCTTCAGCATGGGCGTGGCCTCCGACGAAGGCACGGCGTTCGAGAGGGCGGCGTCGCGGCTTGCCTCGGTGCTCGACAACCTGGAGAAGGACGACGAGGTCTCGATCGTCCTCTTCGATACGGCGCGTGAGGCCGCCTACGATGGGGCGCTCCAGCGCGACGCCGTCCGCGCCGTGCTCAAAGACCTGCACGTTTCGTGGGGCGGCACCGACCTGAAGAACGCCGTCGCGTTCGCACGCGCGAAGCTCGAGGGCTCGAGGCGGGACGTGCGGGAGCTCTACCTCATTTCCGATTTGCAGAAGACGGGGCTCGGGAGCGCCAGCGACACGACGGCCCGACGGGCCCCGCTTCGGGCCTTCATTCTGCCCGTGCAGACGGAGGCCGCGGGGAACGTCGCCGTCGAGGAGGTGCTCACGCCGCGAGTCGCCCTCCACAAGGGCGAGACGGTCCAGCTCAAGGTGCGGCTCAGGAACACCTCCCGCGAGCTCGCGGCGAGGTTCCCGCTCGAGGTTTCGGTCGGCGGACGACGCATCATGGAGAAAGAGATCAATATGCCCGCGGCGAGCGCGACCGACGAGACGGTCGTCTTTCCCGCCGATTGGGCCGGCTGGGTCGAGGGGGTCGTGAAGAAGAGGCCCGACAGGCTCTCCGCCGACGACACGCGCTATTTCACGCTGCACGTCGAGGAGAAGGTGGGCGTGCTGCTGCTGGCGAACGAGACGGGTTACTATCTCGCGCAGGCGCTCAGCCCCGCCGGGGTGGAGGGGGACATCTCGCTGGTCGAGAAGCGCTGGCGCGAGTTCACGAGCGCCGAGCTGCGCACGGCGAACGTCGTCGTCCTCGGGCCCGGGGGAAGCCCCTCGCCCGGCGACGTCGAGCTCATCGACCGCTTCGTCTCCGCGGGAGGGAAGGCGGTCGTCCTCGTGATCCCGGGTCTCGAGGGGGTCGTCTCGAAGCTGAGCCGCGTCTCGCCCCGGATCGGGTTCACGGAGATGCCCCAGGGATATTTCAGCATAATGAAACCGCCCGTGGCGCCCTCGTTCCTCGCGCCGTTCAACGAGGAAGACCTCGCGGCCCTTTCGCGGATCAAGTTCAGAAAGGCCGCGATCGTGGCCAACGTGCCCGAGCGCGACGTCCTGCTGAGATTCGGCACGGGAACGCCGTTCATCTGGCAGGAGAGCCGGGGCGCGGGGACGCTCGTGTTCGCCGCGATCGATCCGACGCCCTCCGCGAGCGATCTCGTTCTCTCGCCCTATTTTCTCCCGCTGGTCCAGCAGCTCGTCCTCGCGACGGGCCCACGTGCGCCGGCGGGGGGAGGGAGCCTCATCGGCGAATCAATCGTCTGGAGAACGGAACCGGGGGAAAATGTCACGTGTCGACTCCCCGGCGGAGCCGAGATCAAGCCCGAGCAAGCGCCGGAGCGCATCGGCCGGGACGCCGTCATTATACCGCCTGTCGAGGAGCCCGGCTTTGTTACTATCTTGCAGGGGGGCGAAGTGAAGGGGAAGATCGCGGTCAACCCGGACTGCCGCAAGGAGTCCGACCTCGGCGCCCTCGCTGCGAAGCAAGCGGCCGATTCGCTCGGGCTCGAATCGACGATGATCGTCCAGGAGGGGCGCGAGCTCACGCCGGCCGTGCACACCGCGCGAGAGGGGCGCGAGATATCGATGCCGCTCATCCTCGCCGCCATTTTGGTTTTTGTCGCGGAGGGGATCATCGCGCAGAGAGAAAAAGGAGACACAAAATAAGAAGCCTGACAGGACCATATGTGGGAAGAGCTGAGAGATAAAATCGCGGCGCTGCCGGCCTACCGGACGCTTCTGGCAAGGCTCGACGGCGAGGCGCGCGAGGTCCCCGTCGCCGGGCTCTACGGGAGCGCCCGCTCGCTCGTTCTCTCGAACGTCGCCCTCGGGCGTCAGGAGCCGTTCCTCGTCGTCGCCCCCGACCTGGTCAGGGCGCGAGACATCGAGGAGGATCTCAAGATCCTCGGGATCGAGGGCGTGGTCTCCTATCCCGAGGACGAAATCCTCCCCTACGACTACCACGATCCCGATCGAAACCTCACCGGCATGCAGATGCGCGCCCTCGAAATGCTCGCCGAGGGGCGCTGCCGCGTGCTCGTCTGCACGCCCCGCTCCGTTCTCAAGAAGGTGTTTCCGCCCGCCCTCTTCAAGTCGCTCCTCGTCGACCTCGAGGTCGGGGAGGAGCGTGATCCGATCGAGCTCGCCGAGAGCTTCGTCCGGCTCGGGTACGAGCGGCACGAGACGGTCGAGACAAAGGGGCAGTTCGCGGTGCGCGGCGGCATCGTCGACGTCTTCGAAGTGTCCGAAGAGGAGCCCGTCCGGCTCGAGTTCGACGGGGACGAGATCGCTTCGATGCGCGCCTTCGACATCGAGACGCAGCGCTCGACGACCCGGCGCGATAGGCTTCGCGTCCATCCGCTGACGCATATCTTTCTGACGCCCGAGGGCGTCGACAGCCTCGTCGCGCGACTCGAGGCGCAGACGGCCGGTCTCGAGGAGGATGAGCGCGCGAGGCTCATGCTCCCGGCGGAGCGCCTCAAGCAGGGGATCAGCTTCTTCGGGATGGAGCACTTCGCGGCATCCGTCCACGAAGTCGTTCCGCTCTTCAGGCATTTCGGCGCGGAGCCGACCGTCGTCCTCTTCGACGCCGAGGAGATCGAAACCTCCCTCGAGGATTTTCGCGTGGAGATTGCCGAACGTTTCGCGCGGTCGCGCGAGGAGGGGAACCTCTTCCCCGCCCCCGACGACGTGTACGTGAGCAAGCCCGAGCTCGACGAGTGGCTCTCGACCGTGAGGCGTCTCGGGTTCCAGAAGCTCGAGTGGGAGGGAGCCGTGCGCTTCGGCACGAGCGCCCCGGGCGACTACCGCAGAAACCTCCCCGCCCTCGCGAGCGAGATGACCAAGGAGATCAAGCGCGGCACGCGGATCTACTTCTTCTGCGCGAACGAGTTCCAACGCGATCGCGCCGAGGAGCTCCTCGAGGACGTCGCGATCGACATCGACTTCCCCCTCGGCGGGCTCTCGAGCGGCTTCAAGTGGCCCGAGCTCGGGCTCTTCTTTCTCAGCGAGGAAGAGGTGTTCGGGCGCTACCATCGTCCGTTCCACGCTCTGGCGACGCGGAGCCGGTCGCTCACCTACGATCCGTCGCACTTTCAGCCGGGCGATTTCATCGTTCACGTGAACCACGGGATCGGCCGCTACATGGGGATGCGGGTGCTCGACATCGACCGCGGACAGACCGAGGTCCTCGATATCCGCTACGACGGGACCGACCACCTCTTCATCCCGGTCGACCAGCTCCGTCTCGTCGAGAAGTACGTCGCCGCCGAGGGGGCCGAGCCGCGCCTCGACCGGCTCGGGAGCACCGCGTGGACGCGCGCCCGCGAGCGCGCGCGCAAGAGCGCCGAGAAGGTCGCCCACGACCTTCTCGAGGTCTACGCGGCGCGGCAGATCGTGAAAGGGTTCTCGTTCCCGCCCGACAAGCCCTGGCAGAAGGAGATGGAGGCCTCATTCTCCTATGAGGAGACCGAGCACCAGCTTCGCGCGACCGAGGAGGTCAAGCGCGACATGGAGTCGCCGCGCCCGATGGACCGGCTTCTGTGCGGGGACGTGGGATTCGGGAAGACCGAAATCGCCGTTCGCGCCGCGTTCAAGGCGGTCCTCTCGGGGAAGCAGTGCGCCATCCTCGTTCCCACGACCATCCTCGCCATGCAGCACCTGAGCACGGTCACCGAGCGCCTCCAGGGCTACCCGATGCGGGTCGCCATGCTGAGCCGCTTCATCTCCCCGGCGAACCAGAAGAAGATCGTCGAGGACGTGCGAGACGGCAAGGTCGACATCATCATCGGCACGCACCGGCTCCTCTCGAGGGACGTGCAGTTCAAGGACCTCGGCCTCGTCGTCGTCGACGAGGAACACCGCTTCGGCGTGCGCCACAAGGACAACTTCAAGAAATTGAAAAAGTCGGTCGACGTCCTCAGCATGACGGCGACGCCGATCCCCCGGACCCTCTCGATGGCGATCTCCGGCATTCGCGATTTCTCCGTCATCGATACCCCTCCCCGCAACCGCCTCCCGATTCACACCGAGATACTCCCCTTCGACGACGACCGCATCAGGGACGCCGTCATGAGGGAGATCGACCGCGGCGGGCAGGTCTTCTTCGTCCATAACCGCGTCCAGTCGATCGACGTCATGGAGGGCTACCTCAAGCGCCTGCTCCCCGAGCGGGTGCGCGTCACCTCGGCGCACGGCCAGATGCGGGAGCGCGAGCTCGAGCGGCGGATGATCGATTTCCTCGAGCGGCGGTTCGACGTCCTCGTCTGCACGATGATCATCGAGGCGGGGCTCGATTTCCCGAACGTAAACACCATCATCATCAATCGCGCCGACCGATTCGGCCTCGCCCAGATCTACCAGCTCCGCGGGCGCGTCGGGCGCTCGGACCGCAAGGCCTACGCATTCCTTCTCGTCCCCCGCGGACGCACCCTGACGCCGACCGCCGTCAGGCGCCTCCAGGCGATCAGCGAGTTCGATTACCTAGGCGCCGGCTACCGCATCGCGATGCGCGATCTCGAGATCCGAGGCGCGGGCAACCTGCTTGGGGTCCAGCAGTCGGGCCACATCGGCGCCGTCGGCCTCGACCTCTATACGCGGATGCTCAAGGAAGAGGTGGGGCGCCTCAAGGGCGAGCCGGTCGTCGAAGAGCGGGAGATTCGGATTTCGGTGCCCCTGCCCGCCTACCTTCCCTCCGAATACGTCGGCGATTCCGAGGAGCGTATGGATATCTACCGGCGGCTCTCCCGTGTCGCGTCCCCCTCCGAGGTGCAAGAGATGCGGGCCGAGCTTCGCGACCGCTTCGGGCCGCTCCCCGAGCCCGCCGTCAACGTGCTCAGGCTCGTCGAGCTCAAGGTGCGCTCGCTGGCGGCCGGCGTCGACAAGGTCGACGTGGATCGGAACGGCCGCCTCCAGGTGAGCTTCTCGAGCGACCGCGTGCCCGACCGCACGCAGCTCGCCGCCATAGCCGACCGCTTCGCGGGGCGGCTGACCTTCCACACGGCCGACGGGATCGCCATGACGGTGCGCTCCGCCGCCGGATCGGCTGCTCACCCGGACCGCACGGAAGCCATCCTCGGTGCCGAGCGGCGGCACGAGGCCGCCCGCGAGGACGCAGCCGGCACGATCGAAGCGAGGGTCGCCGACCTCGAAAACCTGTTGAAATTACTGGAAATTTCTGATAAATAGAGTTGTTTAACGTATGTGTAGCGGTTTGAAAGCCGCCGGCCGCATGGGGTGAGCTTGCCCCCAATCGGCATATAGAACAAGCGCTTAAAGAGAATTGGAAGAAAAGGGATGAGAAAGGAGTCGCGTTGAAGAGATTAATCCTCTGCCTCATTTCGGGCTCGCTTCTTCTCTCGCTCGGGTGCGCGAAGAAGGAGAGCCTCGTGATTGCCCAGGTTGGCGATCGCAAGATTACGGTCGGGGACTTCGAGAAGGCCTCCGAAACCATGGATGCCAAGTATCTCCCGAAGACGAACGATCTCGCCGGCAAGAAGGAGCTTCTTGATGTCATGATCAATAAGGACGTCATGGCCATCAAGGCACTCGCCGCCGGGTACGGCAAGGACCAGTGGTTCGTCAAGTTCTACACCAGGTACAAAGGGCAGTACCTCGTCGCCGCGATGCAGAGCGAGTACGTCATCAAGAAGGCGGTCGAGACCGATGAAGAGGTCAACAACTACTGGAAGCTGATGCACAGCGAGTTCAACCTGAGCGAGATCGTCGTTCCGGACGAGGGGCAGGCGGCTTCGCTCCGCGAGCAGATCCTCGCCGGCGCCGATTTCAGCGAAATGGCGAAGAGGTATTCTCAGGGGCCCGAGGCGCGCGACGGAGGGTACCTGGGAGAGGGCAAGATCGGGACGATGCTCGAGAA
>JBGPBA010000054.1:0-6695 GCA_041481005.1 Candidatus Krumholzibacteriia bacterium
ATGGAGAAGAAACGGCACTACGTGAGAAAATACGATGAGGCGCTTCAAGGTGTTGACGGAATCAGGCTTCTCACAAGAGACTACGAGGAGACCGCTCCCTTCTTCTATGTGATACGGGTGAAGAACAGAGACGCATTTACGGATTCTCTCAAGAGCAAGGGCATCGATGTCGGCGTTCACTATATTCCCAATCACCTGCAACCCCTCTTCAGCAAGTATTCTCTCTCATTGCCTGTCACAGACAGGGTTTGGAAAGAAATCGTGACGCTCCCGCTTTATTATGATATGACGGATGAGATATTCGACACGGTTGTGACGAGGGTGAAAGAGTTCTTTGGAGCATAGCGTGTCGAACGCTTGGTGAGCTGAAAAGGAAACATCGAGGGTATCTATGCTCGTCGGTAAGAGAGTCAAGCTCAGCCCCGTGGAACGGGAACATCTCGTATTGCTGAAGAACTGGAGGAATCACCCCGATATCAGGGGATTCTACTTTCATTCCTTGCCCTGCACCGATCTCGGTCAGGAGCTGTGGTACGATCAATCCATCAGAAACGGAAAGAGCGTTTTTTTCATCATCGCAAGCCGAGAGAAAAAAACATCCGCGGCTCGTACGCCGCTCATTGGATACTGCGGCATATCGGATATCGACTGGAAGAAAAGGAGGGGAGTGGCCAATATTATCATCGGTGATAAGAGGTATTGGGGGAAAGGGCTCGGGGTCGAGATACTTGCTCTCCTCTTTGAGTATGCCTTTTCGGAAATGGGCCTGCATAAAGTGTCGATCTATGTGTATTCCGATAATCAGAGATCGATTAACCTCTTCAAGAAGTTCGCCCCCGTGGAAGGCGAGCTCATAGCACATGAATCCCGTGATGGCAGGTGGAAGAATGTCACCGTCCTGGGTTTGACCGAAGAGATGTACTTTTCACGGATGAGAAAAAAGTATGCTGCCAAGTGATGCCGTGAGAGAGGAAAGAAACAGGTGACATCGCCGGAAGACAAACCCCTTGCCGAGGGAATTTCCGTTATTGTGCCGCTCTACCGGAGCGCCGACATTCTTTCCCTCCTCCTCAAGAGGACTGAGGGAGTCTTGAGCGCCATAGCTCGAAGATACGAGATTATTCTCGTAAATGATGGCAGCCCGGACGATACCTGGAAACGCCTTAGGGAGGCCGTTTCCGTTCATCCACACATCGTTGCGATCAACATGAACCGCAATTACGGTCAACACAATGCCTTGCTGGCCGGCATTCGGGTCGCGCAGTACACTCTCTGTGTGACCATGGACGATGATCTCCAGAACCCCCCGGAGGAAATACCAAAACTTCTTGCTGCCCTCGAGCCCGATCTCGATGTGATATACGGAGCGCCCTTGGACGAAGAGCGAAGCCTGTCGCGCAAATTACCATCGCGCCTAACCAAGCTCGTCCTGTCCCGTTCAATGAACGTCAAGGTTGCCGAACAGGTCAGCGCATTTCGACTATTTCGGACGCAACTGCGCGAAGCCTTCGCGACATATCGAGGCCCCTTTGTCAACATCGACGTATTGCTGACATGGGCAACGAATCGTTTTGCGGCGATAAAGGTCCTCCACCATAGGCGAGCCGCCGGCGCATCGACGTATACTCTCGGCCCCCTGATTACGCTCGCGATGAACCTTGTCACGGGGTTTTCCGTCTTGCCGCTGCAGATGATAAGCCTACTGGGAATCGGCATGGGGTTTTTTGGCTTTGCCGTCTTGGCATACGTGCTGGGGTTGTTCTTTATCTATGGGGCGCCGCCGCCGGGTTTTACGCTCTTGGCTTCGATCATCGCCATCTTCTCAGGCGCACAGCTGCTCTCGCTGGGGATCATCGGCGAGTACCTGTGGCGCATGTACTACCGGGTTATGGATCGACCCTCCTACATGATTCGTGAACGATTCGAGTCCGGCAAGCCGATGGAATGAGATCGCAGCTGGCGCGATGCGCCGATCGATCATGAGCGCATCCTGAGACCGGAGTCTTTCCGGGGGCCGCTCCATTGTGCCTCCCATTTAATCCATTCGCATTGCAATAGTTGCACTTACCATGATCCGAGCATTATATAAACCACATGCTTTTCATCATCCTACGCACCATCATTTCAGCGCCGAGGTCGCTTCGTGCGTTAGCTCTGGAAAACCTCGCGCTCCGTCATCAACTCGATGTTCTACAACGAAATGCCAGAAGGCCTCGCTTGAAGAACAGGGATTGAGTTCTCTGGATCGCTCTGGCGCGATTGTGGGCTGATTGGCGAAAACCATTGATTGTCGTTCGACCCGAGACCGTCATTCGGTGGCGCGGATGTCGGCGGCGAGCCTTCGCTCATCGCTCGTGCATGCCCCGTTCCCCGAGGCGCTTCTGAAGGTGCTCCATGTCTGCCTGATCATGTTCCTCGTGGATCAGATCAAGATCGAATACCTGCGGAACAACATCTACATCTACTTCATTTGGCTGATTCGGGTTGATGGCGGCGACCTACCAGATCATGCAGAAAAACGCGAGGGAACGGAACCTCTCCGTCCCCTCGCCGTAACGTCCGTACCCGTGCCTCGTCGGGCTACCGAATGAGAAACGCCCCGCCTCGGATGATGGTCTTCCCGCGCACGACGAGCGTCGCCTTTTCGACGAGCGCGTCGAAGTGGAACTTGCTCTTATTCTTGCCGAGGCCGTAGCTGTCGCCGATGGCGAAATGGACCGTTCCGAAGGCCTTCTCCGCCTCGAGCATGTTCTTCGTGATGCGGGCCCCCCGATTCGTGCCGATGCCGAATTCGCCGATGGCCTTGCCCGTCGGATCCGACCCGATCCCCTTCATGACGTCGGCGATCCCCTTCCCCTTCCAGCCGACGAGCACACCCTTCTTGAAAACCATCTCGCCGCGACCGACCTTGTCGTCGATGAGGCTGAAGACGATCCTGCCGGTGAAGGTGCTCTCCACGGGGCAGCTATAGCATTCGCCCGCCGGGAGATTTCCGTGCTTGCCCTGCTTGCTGATGTCGCCGTTATCGTTCTCCCATTTTCTTCCCTTCATGCTGAAGGAGATGTCGGTGCCGAGCGCGTTCGTGACGCGGACGTCGGGGCAATCCTGGATGATCCGTATGACCTTCTTCGTGAGCCGGTCCATCGAGCCGAAATCGATGTTGACGAGCCGCTCCATCATGTCGACGGTGATTCCCGGCATCATGCAGATCCGCCCCGTCTTGGCGCCGTTCGCGACCATGTAGCCGCGGAAGGGCTTCTCGGCAACGCGGGCGTCGAGCATGTACATCGTGAGATCGGCTCTCGCCATCATCTCTTTGAAGATCGAGGTCGGTTCCGTAATCGGTCGGACGGTCTCCGTCATGAGATACGTCGTTACCTCGGCCCCCGACGCCTTCGTCCAGTACGCAAGCGCCTCCGCGATCTTCATCTTCTGCCGGTCGGTCACGAGGAGGAGCTGCTCCCCCTTGCGCACCTTCAGCGACTGCACGATTGCGCGCTTCGCGGCGCTCAAGAGCTTGTCCATGCCGTTCTCCTTTCCGTTCAATGGCGACCATTCACCCGGACGGGGTCGCAGCCCCTCGAGCCTCCCCGCGGAGCTACTCCTTCGACCGCGTCACCATCCGCATTTCCGAAAACGATACCCGCCCGGTGATCAGGCAGACGAGCCCCGCCACGGTCACCGGAATGAACGAACATCCATGGAATACGAGTGAGAAGCTCAACGCCTGGCCTCGGGGCACATCGAAGAGGGCGAGCACCGCTACCGACACGAACTGGATGGTTCCGATGAATCCCGGAGCCGATGGTATCATAATCCCGATGCACAGGGCAACGAGCAAAAGGAAGGATATCGCGAGCGGCAGATAGATGCCGAACGATATGAGCAGCATATAGATCAGGAACACGTTTGGAAGCCAAACCAGCGGGGACAGGATCGCCGAGATGACGATGTCCTTCGAGCTGCGGAGAATACCGAGTCCGTTGGCAAACGAGTCGAGCGCACTGCGGAGCAGCCGTTTGAAGTAATCGGGGAACGGCCGGGAGAGCACCTCGCTTACGCGAAGGACCGTCTCCGTGCGGGCCGCCAAGAGGATGACAAAGGCGAGGGCGGCGACGTAGAAAACGATCGCCACCGCGGACGCCTTCCTCAGCCAGCCGGGGAATTCGACCGACCCGACCGCGAGAACGACGGCGAGAAAGAGAAGGAGCGTGAAGCCGTCGAATATTCGTTCGACGACGATCGTGGCGAAGGAAGCGCTCCTGCTGATCTTCTCTTTCTCCCCGATCACGTGGGCCCGCATGAACTCGCCGAGGCGCGCCGGGAGCAGATTATTCCCCATGAAACCGATCGCGGTTGCGCGGAAGAGGCTCATGATCCCGATCTCTTTCACGGGGCGCATGATGAAACGCCACCGGTACGCCCTGATCCACAGGTTCACGAGGCTGAGAATGACCGCGGGGACGAGGTACACGTAGCGCGCGCTCCTGAACGCAGCCGCGAGCTGGTCGAGGTCCACTTTCCGGAATGCGAGCACGAGAAAAACGGCGCTGATGACGATGCCCGGCGCGTATTTCCATTTCATCGTCTGCCTCGTCCATCCGACGAATCAGGAATCTCATCGCGACCGCCGTCCGGAAAGCCTCGGCTCTTCACGGCTTCGGCCGCGCCTTCTTCATGAGAGAATCGGCTCCTTGAAACCGATACGCGGTGAGATAATAGATGAACCTGAACCCGTCCTTCCAACTGATTTTCTTCCCTTCGCGGATAGAACGGGCCTGGTAGCCGATCGGAACCTCGACGATGCGGTGGCCGAGCCGGAGCAGCTTCGCCGTGATCTCGGGATCGAATTCGAAGCCGATGCAGCGCAGGTTGAGCCGCTTGATGATGTCGGTTCGCACGAGCTTGTAGGCGGTGGCCATGTCGGTCAGGCGGGCTCGGTAGAGGACGTTCGTGTAGCCGGTGAGGATCCGGTTGGCGAGGATCGTGAACCAGGGCACGGGGCCGACCGATCGGCGGCGGGCCTTGAACCGCGAGCCGTACACGACCTCGGCACCTCCCTGAATGACCGGCTCGAGGAGACTGAGGATGTCCGCCGGGTCGAGCTCGAGGTCCGCGTCCTGGATGATGACATAGTCTCCCCCGACGTACTCGAGACCGAAACGCACCGCGGCGCCCTTTCCGAGATTGATGAGGGAGTTGTGAACCTTGAAGATGTTGTCGCGATTGATGCTGTCGAGAAGCTCCTTCGTGCGATCGGTCGAGCCGTCGTCGACGACGACGACCTCGATATCGCACGGAAAGGGAGTTTCGAGGAGCTTTTGCAGCACGCGCTCGATCGTGCTTTCCTCGTTGAAGACCGGAATGATGACCGAAAGAATCATCTCGATTCCCTGCCGTCCGGACTGCGGCGCGCTGCCGACGCCTCGCGCCGCCGGTCGGGGATCAATGCAAACGGTGTGCGCCCGTTTCATCTCAGAAGAACCATCTTCTTTGCGAACACGTCGTCGCCGACGGTGAGCCGGGAGAGGTACACGCCGCTTGCCACGCGGGCGCCGCGCGTGCCGAGCCCGTTCCAGGCGATGGCGTACGCCCCGGGCGCCATCGCGCGATCCACGAGGACCGCCACGCTCCGGCCAGACGCGTCGAAAAGCTCGAGACGGACGGGCACCAGGGCGGCGCCGGCCCCCGCGGCGAGCCCCACGGAGAACCTGATCGTCGTCGACGGGTTGAACGGATTCGGGTAGTTCTGGGCGAGGGACGACCGGACGGGCGGGGTCTCGGCCGGCGTGAGATTGTCGACCGAATGCTCGAGAATGTTGCTCCGGTGGCTCGCCTGGCCCTCCGCGTCGAATGCGCGCACGTAGTAGGTGAAGAGCCCCGTCTCCACCGGCCAGCGGTGGAAGAAGGTCTCCGGGTACCCGGAGGCGATCACGCTTTCCCGCGCGCAGCGCGGCGTCGGCGAGACGAGGTCGACGTAGAGCCCCTCGTTGTTTACCGCCTCGTCGGTGATGCACGAGAAGCGGAGCAGCACGATGCAGTTCTCTTCGCAGGTCAGGAACTGGCCGACGTCGAAGGTCGCGCTGACCCAGGCGTTCGAATTGCCGGTGATGCCGTTGCCCTTATTCGCCCCGTTCGGGTTGTAGTTCGTCGTCAGGTTCCCGGGGACAGTGTTCCACGTGACGCCGTCATCGGTGCTCGCCTCGAGGTACGCGTAGTCCCAGTTGGTTTCGAGGCTGTACCAGAGCCAGCACGAGAGCGTAAATCCGAATCGCATGGGATAGACGGTGCGCATCGTGAGGTGCCGGTTGAGATTGTCGCCGCGCCCCGAATAGAAGCTCGCGAGCCCCACCTTCGCGCGCGCGGTCGAAAGGGCGAATCCGTCGCTCACCCAGAGGGTGTCCCCCGCCTCGCAGGAATCGATGACGCCCATCAGGTTCTTGAGCTCCCTGAGCTCGTAGCCGACCGGCGGATTGGGGTCGTTCGACGACCCGGGCGCCCACGAGATGTTGTAGTTCGGAGGATTGAGCATCGCGATCGACGTCAGAGCGGGCGTTCTCGGCCCGAGGACCCTGTTCGGATTGTCGGCGAACCGCAGGAGCGAGAGGTTCAGATTGAGCATCTCGTTGAAGGTGGGCATGATGAGGCTCTCCGGAGGGCCAAAGCCTCCCTCCCCGTAGGTGTTGACCTCGACG
>JBGPBA010000055.1:0-6654 GCA_041481005.1 Candidatus Krumholzibacteriia bacterium
GGCACCGTTCGCTGCTTGGCCGGCTTGAACATGAAATGCATCACCGCATCTTCCGCGGCCTTTTCCATGGCGGAGGTCACATCCGACTGAATGGCGCTCACCTCGGCGACCTTCCCATCCTCGGTAACGAGGACGTTGAGGAGCACCGTTCCCTCGATCCCCGCCTGACGGGCGAGCTCGGGGTATATCGGGTTCTGGGACCTGAGCAGCACCGGCGGTTCGTCGAAGGCGTAGAACTCTTGCGCCTGCTCGGGGGGCGGCGGCACGTATCCGCCGAGGCCCGCATCGCTCCCGGCGTCGCCCACGTCGCCGTAGGCCTCACCAGGCGGAGCCAGCGCCAAGCTGTCCAGCTTCGCAGCGGTATGCCCGGGCTTCACCGGCACGGGCTCGATCGCCGTATATGCCCTTGGAGAACTCATCCTCATGACCGCGGTCGGCGGCCTCTGCTGGTTCTTTGGAGGTCTCCTCGGCCCGCCGACGACCTTGACGCTATAGGTCTTGTCGGGCATGCGGTTCCATGCGTTGGATTGCCAACCGAAAAACAGCACGTAAACTACAAACGCATGTAAAACAAGGGAGAAGAGGATCGAAGTCTTCATGCTCTCCCGCTCCGTCCGTTCACTTTTCTTCCGATGAAACGAGCCCGAGATCCTCGATTCCCATCATCTTGATCCTCGCGATCACCTTGAGGACTATGTCGTACTGCACGCTTCTGTCGACCTTCAGGAAGACTCGCGGCACGGACCCCGTAAGCTCGTTCGTTAAATCATTAGAAAAATCATTCCAGGCGACGGGACGATCGTTGATGTATATGGCGCTGTTCTCATCGATCGACACCGTCACCCCCTCCTGCTCCAACTGCTTTGCCTCCGCTTTCGGGAGGCTCAGCTTGACCCCTTGCTGGAGGAGGGGAGCGGCGAGCATGAAGATGATGAGGAGCACCATCATCACGTCGACGAGGTTGATGATGTTTATATCGGCCATTGTTTCGCCGTGATGCGCACGTTTCATTGCGACCCCCCCTACTTCTTGCTCGCGCGGGTGAACACGTCCCCTGCGGGAGCGTTCTCGAGTTCCACGTACGCCTTCTCGACGATACGGTTGCGGAAGTTGGCGGAGAATGTCGAGAGCTCATCCTCCTTGTTGCGGATGAACCGCATGTTGTAGTTGTAGCCGACGAGCGCGGGGATGGCCGCTCCGAGACCGAAGAACGTCACGATGAGCGAAATAGCGATACCGGGACCGACAACGAGGAGGCTCGCGGAGCCCTGCACGCCCATGCTCATGAAGGACACCATGATTCCCCAGATGGTGCCGAACAGCCCCAGCAGCGGGCAGGCCGAAGCCGCCGTCGCGAGAAATATCACGTTCGACTCCCAGCTGTTGATGATCGCGACAATGGCGCCGTCGATCGTCTTGTCGAGGGCATCGGCGTTCAGAATTTCGCCCTTCTCGAGCTCTTCCGCCACGGACCTGACGAGCCGGGCCTCGGGGCTCTTCGGGCTCTTCTTCGCGCTCTCGATCAAGCCCTTGAGCGATTTCTCTTCCCAGTAGCTTTTCATGAAGTTTCTCGTCTGCTTCCGGGCACTCCGGTACAGCCGAGCCTTGGTGATCATGATTGCCCAGGAAACAATCGACACGATCGAGACAATGATGAGAATGCACCTCGCGAGTACGTCCGCGTGGCCGAAAACCTCAGTCATACTTCCCGTCATCTGAAGAAAAAACACAGGACCTCCAAGCAGCATAGTGGATCCTCCTTTTCAAATCCAGGTGGTAATCTAATGCTTCACTTACGACCAGTCAAGAGCGTTTTACGGCGAGAATTATGAATCTCGGCCGCCTTGCGCGGCTTTGGAAACGACGGTTTCGAGGCGGCGGGTCGAAGACCGCAACTCGTTGTGCCCGATTGCCTTATGAATAACTCTCGATTTGCGGCTGCCTCCTCTCGCAAGATGCGGACCCTCTCGCTCGCGGGCGCCCGCGTCGCGGCGATGCCGACGCTCACAACGGACTATCCTCTCCCGCTTTTCGCCTTCGCCCGCGCGGGGCCGACGCCTCGTCCCTGGCCGGGAGCGCGCTTGCGGTTCCCGAGGGAGCCGCGGTCGCGTTTGGCCGGGCGCGGGGCCGGGACTGCGTCCCGAAGCGCGGACACGACGAGGTCGACCGCCCGTGCGCCGGCCGACGACGGGGACTTTCCGAATGAGATGGTCTTGGGCTGGATGGCGATGAAGCTGACCTCGACGGGGAGCGACTGTTGGAGGTAATCCGCGAGGATGCTCAGCGGCAGCTGATGAGTCGAGAAGGAAACGCCCGCCAGGTCCTCAAGGCTCAAGAGACAGACCGAGCCGGCCTTCAGGTCCATGTCCGCCGTATCGACGAATACGATGTGGCCGCGGGCGTTTGCGCCGCCCCGGATGAAGCCCAGGATCTCGCCGCTCAGGTTCTCGGGGGCGGTGCCGCCTTCAAAAGCGGCCCACCTCGAGCCGGAGCGGGCCCAGGACCGTTTCAGCCGCCGGGCCACGAGGACTCCCGCGGCGTCGTCGCCGCGGAGATCGGACCCGATTCCGAGGACGGCGATCCGGTCGGCCTCAGACAGGTTTTTCTTCAGTGCCTTCGTCAGGAGTATCGGGGTCAGCGGTCTCGGGCGGTTTGGCATGGAACGTCACCTTCAGCTCGGTCCGGTTGAGTTTGGCCAGCTCGAATTCCCGTGTGGCTTCGAGCGCCTTCTTCACGCATGAATCCACGCATTGGGCGCAGTAGATGCATTTGTCCAGATCGATCTCGCAGTCGAACCGCTTGTCGCCCACCTTCGTGATTGTGATGGCATTGGAAGGACAGTCCCGCATGCAGGCTTTGCAGCCGATGCATTTCTCGGCGTAGAACTTGATCTTGCCCCTGAACTTGTCGGGCATCTCGATCTTCACGAACGGATACCTGATCGTGGCCGGCTTCTTAAAGGAAGCCTTGAGCACCTCGCTCGTCATCTTGCCGGGTTTCTTCATCTTCAAATAATCCTGTTGAGCACGAGACTGAGCAGTATCTGGAACAGCGCCGCGGGCGCCAAATATTTCCAGCAGAAAATCACCATCTGCTCGATTCGCAACCGGGCGGTCACGGTCCTGAGAAGCGCCAAAAGGAAGACGACGAACAGCACCTTGACCAGGTAGAGCACGAAGCCCACGATCGGCCCGAGCCCGAGCCCGAACGGCAGGAACACGGCGGCCACGAGCGATGCCCCCACCACGGCTTCCATGTCGATGGCGAGCCGGAAGAGACCGAGGAGCCTCCCGCTGTACTCGGTGAACGTGCCTCCGACGATCTCGGTCTCGGCCTCGGGGATGTCGAACGGCACGCGCTCGAGCTTTCCCTGCAGAGTCACGAGCGCCACGCAAAACCCGACGACGTTCGGCAGCGCGAGGAGCGGCCGCTGGTTGTAAAACTCGGCCATCTTGCCGAGCGACCACGTGTGCGCCACGAGCGCGGGGCCGAGAACGACGAGAAGCAGCGGAACCTCGTAGGCGAAGAGTTGGGTCAGCGTGCGCACGGCGCCGATCGTCGAGAAGAGGGAGGTCGAATGCCAGCCCGCCAGGAAGAACGCGAGGGTCGGCAGGGTCAACAGATATACGACGACGATCACGCTGCCGTCGAACGAAACGATCGGGGTCGTGCTCCACAGCGGTATGTGCAGGAAGGCGGTGAGCACCGCCGTCAGCGCGAGGACCGGCATGAGCTTGAACATCACCGGGTTCGCCTCCGTCGGTATGATCTCCTCCTTGGAGATCAACTTGACGAAATCGGCGAACGGCTGAAACCACGGCGGCCCGATTCGGTTCTGGAGCCTCGCGTAGAGCTTCCGGTCGACGTACTCCACGGCCCACCCGAGAAGACACAGGAACAGGAATCCGGGGAATATCAATATCCAGAACAAGGGCCAGGCCATACGACTACTTCGTCTCCATTCTCTTGAGCTTCCCGTTCAGGCCCGAGAAGTCGATGCCTCTGTGCCGGTACCAGCCGATGCTGAATAGACGAAGGCTTTCCCAGGAAAGCACGTCCTTGTTCCCGCTCCGGCAGTCGTTAACGCGGATCATGCGGTCCGTGCAGGAGAAGCACGGGTCGATGGCCGCCAACGTGATCGGCACGTCGGCGAGGTTGTTGTTCTCGAGCATCTTCGACACCGACTGGAGGTTGGCCAGCGTGGGAGCACGCACCTTGACGCGCTCCGGCTTGTCGGTGCCGTTGGCCTTGACGAAGTGGATGTCCTCGCCGCGCGGAGCCTCGTACCGGCTCACCGCTTCGCCCGCCGGGATCTTGCGCGGCGCCTTCACCGCGACGGGACCGTCCGGCATCTTCGCGATGAGCTCGCGGATCATCTTGTACGATTCCATGAGCTCGAGGACGCGGACGATCGTCCGGCCGTACACGTCGTTGTGCCCGTCGGTGATCACCTTGAATGACAGGTCCTTGTAGGCGGCGTAGGGGTCGTCGCGCCGGATGTCCTGGTCGACGTTCGAGGCGCGGGCCGTGGGCCCCACCGCCCCGAGCTTGAGGGCGTCCTCGTGGGACAGAGCGCCGACGCCGCTCAGGCGGTTGATCAGCGTGGACTCCTCCATCGCCACTTCGATGTAATACTTGGTGCGCTCCTCGAGCACGTCCACGACCTTGAGCACGTCTTCCAGCTGCTCCCTGGTGAAGTCGCGCCTGACGCCGCCGATCGTGTTCATCCCGTAGTTCACGCGGTTTCCCGTGAGGGAGGCGAGCGTATCCATCACGATCTCGCGATCGCGCCACGAGTACATGAGGAGCGTGTCGAAACCGATCTCGTGCCCCGCGACGCCGAGCCACAGAAGGTGGCTGTGAACCCGTTCCAGCTCGGCGATGAGCGTGCGGATGTAGAGGCCGCGCGGAGGCACGACGAGGCCGGCGATCTCCTCGACGGCCTGGACGAAGCAGGTCGAATGGGAGTGGGAGCAGATCCCGCAGACTCGCTCGATGAGGTAGACGTCCTGCACGTAGGTCCGTTCCTCGCACGCCTTCTCGATGCCGCGGTGGTTGTACCCGAGACGCATGCTCGTCTCGATGATCTTCTCGCCGCTCAACGTAATGCTGAAGCTCTCCGGTTCCTTGAGGGCCGGATGCTGAGGCCCGATGGGAATGGTAAACCTAGCCATTCTTCATCTCTCCTTTCGAGAAACCGGCTTCATCGAGCATCTCGGGCTTCCAGTCCTTGCGAAGCGGATACTGGCCGGCCGGCCAGTTGTCCGGAAGCGGATAGCGTGTGCCGGGCGGCAGTCCTTCGATCTCGGCGCCGAGCAGGTCTGCGACCTCGCGCTCGTACATGGCGCCGCCCGGGAATATGCCCGAAATGGTCTTGATGACCGGCTTCGTCTTGGGAACCGTCATCTTGATGTTGAGGATCGTCCCGTCCGGCCGCGCGAGATGGTAGACGAAGGCCAGGTTCTCGCCCTCGTCCAGGCCGGTTATGGTGCATAGATGCGCGAATCCCATCGCGACCGCCGCGTGCTCGAAGACCTCCATGAAGCGGTCCGCGGGCGTTTCGGCGAATACGCGCCGTTCACGCCTGACCGTGATCGTCTCGGCCATGAAGGGGAACTTCGCTGCCAGCTCCTGGCGGATGGTTTCTTCGTTAGCCATTGCACTCGGCCTCCGTCGTCCGCGCGGGCGCCTCCGGTTCGGCGGCCAGGAGCTTCTTTCCCTCGAGGCTCGTCAGAAGCTTGACGACGCCGTCAATGATGGCGGCGGGGCTGGCGGGGCAGCCGGGAACGTACGCCGACACCGGGATAACGGAGTCGATGCCCCCCTTGACATTGTAGCACCCGCTGAATACGCCGCCCGAGCAGGCGCAGGTGCCCACCGCGACGACGAACTTCGGCTCGGGCATCTGCTCGTAGATGCGGACGAGCCGATCCTCAATCTGCCGGGTCACCGGGCCGGAGCAGACGAGCACGTCGGCGTGCCGCGGCGTTCCCTTGAGGATAATGCCGAACCGCTCGATGTCGAACCGCGGCGTCAGGGACGCCACGATCTCTATATCGCAGGCGTTGCACGCGCCCGTGTTGAAGTGAATGATCCAGGGCGACTTGATCCGCGCCCACGTGACGAGTTTCTTGAGCACGTTCATCGAACCCTACTTCCTGAACAGAACGAAAAGACCGATCACCAGACTGACGCAATAGCCGATGCCGATGCCCGTCGCCGATATCGAGGCCGCGGGCACCGTCGCCACGACCAGCGCTAAAACATGCATAATGGTGAAGAAAAATGCGAACGGAAAGAATTGCCGGTAGTCCGGCTGCGCCCGATGATCTTTTATGTCTATGTCCTCGCCGCAGGCGTAGGCCTCTCCTTTGCCGCTGCCGTGAGGCGTTTCAACGGAAAGCTTCATCGTCCCGAGCACGCGCAAGAAAATCAGCATGACCGCGAGCACGATGACGAATACAACCGGCGTCGTCAGCACCCAAGATCCCACGGACGACCTTCCCTTTCACTGCCGGGCGCCCTCGCGCGGGTCCCGACCCGTTCCATCTATACCTACACCTATCCCCGCAAATTTCTTAACTTTCCGGCATCCAGGTCGTGATTGTGCCGATGAATGCCGATGACGATGCCGGCGGCCACCGCGATCACGAC
>JBGPBA010000056.1:0-6636 GCA_041481005.1 Candidatus Krumholzibacteriia bacterium
CACCGCGGCTCTTCATGATGAGGTTGAGATCGAGGAGAATCTCGCGGGAGACACCTGCCTCCATGACGGCGCGGTAGAAGTGATCCCAGCCGACCGGAGCGAACCCAATCGAGAACTCGTCGATCTCCGCCTGCGTGATCTCCCTGCGCTCGAGATAACGCCTGGCCGTCTCGGAGCCCTGGCCTTCGCGGAGCATCCTCTGGTAGAAGCGGACAGCGAACTCCATCGCCCGGTAGTAGGGCTCGAGCTTCTCCCTGCGGTCCCCCGCCGCGGAGTATTTGGCCACGTCGATCCCGAGCTCCTTGCCGAGCCGCTCGACGGCCTCGACGAAGCCGATCCCCTCGTAGTCCATGAGAAAATGAAAGGCGTTGCCCCCCTTCCCGCACCCGAAACAGTGATAGATCTGCTTGTCCGGGTTCACCATGAAGCTCGGGGTCTTCTCGGCGTGAAACGGGCACAGCGCCTTGTAGCTCCTCCCCGAGCGCTTGAGATCGAGGAACGAGCCGACGAGCTGGACGATGTCGGTGCGCTCTCGAATGTCCTCGATCACCTTTTGTGGAATCATGACGGCTACCTCTTCGGCTTACCTCAGGTCGACGAGGGCGACCCCGTCGCCGCCCCGCGCGGGCTCTCCCGCGTGGACGTCGGCGACCCTCGGATCGCGCCGGAGCATGTCGTAGATCGCCCGCTTCAGAATGCCCCTGCCGATCCCGTGAATGATCACGACGGTCTTCAGCCCGTGAAGAACCGCCCGGTCAAGGAACGTGTCGACCTTCTCCAGCGCCTCCGCCTTTTCGAGCCCGCGCACGCTGAGCTCGCCCGAAGCCGGGGTCGTCGGGGTCTCGACCGTCCACGTCGTCTTTTTCTCGGGGCGTCGCTTCACCGAGCGGTCGGCGGCGGCGAGGTCGTCGACGCCCGTCTCAACGCGGAGCCCCCCCTCGAGCTCGAGGAAAACCCTCGATTTCGAATCGATCGTGACGATGCGTCCCTCCTTGCCCAGGCTCCGGATCCGGACCCAGATCCCCGGTCGGAGCGCGTCGGGATCGAGGGGCGCTGAAGGCTCTTTCCTGGGCGGCTTCGGCGCGAACTCGCGCTTGCGCTCCTCGATCCGCTCGTGCGCCGTGCGGATCACCGTGCGCTCGGCCTGCGTGAGCTTAATCTCCCGGACGAGCTTCTCCATTTCCTTGCGGGTCGACGAGACGATCTCGAGCGCCTCGGCTTTCGCCCTCGTGATGAGCTCGTCACGATCCTCCGTGAATCGATCGAGCCGGTCGCGGTAGCTCTCGACGAGACCGGCGAGCAGGCTCTCCTTCTTGACCAGCTCCGCGCGCTCCGCGACGACCGCCCGCTCGGTCTTCTCGAGGTGCGCCAGAAGCTCTTCGAGCCTGAGCGCCTCGCTCCCCATGCGCGCCATCGCCCGCTCGATGATCTCCCGCGGGAGACCGAGCCGGCCGGCCATCTCGATCCCCCAGCTTCTGCCGGGAATCCCCATTCGCAGGAGGAAGAGCGGCTCGAGCTTGTCGGGGTCGAACTCGAGGGTGGCGTTGCAGGCGCCGGGGGTTTCATGAGCCCACCCCTTGAGGGTCCGCAGGTGCGTCGTGACGATCGCGCGCCCCGAGACGAGCATGAGCCGCTCGAGCGCGGCCTCGGCGAGCGCGGCCCCCTCGTCGGGGTCGGTCCCGTCGCCGATCTCGTCGATGAGAACGAGGGAGCGGCGGTCGGCGAGCTCGAGGATTCGCTTCAGACGAACGATGCGCGACGAGAACGTGCTGAGCGATTTCTCGATCGACTGGTCGTCGCCGATGTCGACGAAGACGGATGCATAATCGGGAAGCGTGCTCTCGGCGGCGCACGGGATGAGGAGCCCCGCTCGGTCCATGACGACGAGCAGCCCGACCGTCTTGAGGGCGACCGTCTTGCCGCCGGCGTTCGGCCCCGAGATGACAAGCGTCTTGAGATCGCTCTCGCACCGCAGGTCGAGCGGATTCACCGCGCGCCCCGCCGCTTCGTCGGCGAAGCGCTTCTCGAGGAGCGGGTGCCGCGCGCCCCTGAGGGCAAGGGTGCCCGCGTCGTTGTGCTCGGGCCGGATGCAGCGGAAGCGCCGGGCGAATTCGGCCTTCGCCGCGACACAGTCTATCTCGACGAGAACTTCCTGGTTCTCGAGGAGCTCCTCACGGTGCTCGAAGACGAGGCCCGAGAGCGCGGCGAGGATCCTCGTCACCTCGTCCCGCTCGTCCTGAATGAGCGACTCGATGCGATTGTTCTCGTCGACGAACTCGAGCGGCTCGATATAGAGCGACGCGCCGCTCGCGCTCGTCTGATGGACGATCCCCCGAAGCCGCGGACCCTCCCCGCGCGGCACGGAGACGACGTAGCGCTCTCCTCTGACGGTGACAAACTCGTAGCCCTTTCCGCCGCCGATCCGGGAGGTGTACTCGGCGAAGCGCTTCCGGAGACGATTCCTGAGCACGCCGATCTCCCGGCGGAGCCTGCCGAGCTCGGCGCTCGCCGAGTCGAGGACCTCGTACTCGCGCCCGATCGTCCGGCCGACGGCCTCGACGATATCGCGCCGGGGCGAGATCCGGGGCGCGCGCCGCGCGAGCAGCGGCGCCTTTTCCGCATGGCGATCGATGAACCGTCGGACCTCCTCCGCCTTCGACTCGGCCCGGGCGATGCGGACGAGCTCCTCTGCGGTGAAGACAATGCCCGCCGCCCGCGCCCTCTCGGCGAGGCCCGCGCTGTCCTCCCAGCCGGAAAGAGGCACCCGCTCGCCGAGCGTCTCAAGCGTGACGAGCTCCTCGATCTCGCGCTGCGCCTCGTCCGCCTCGGCGACGGAGCCCAACAGCCCGCTCGCCAGCAAGCGCCCCTTCGATCGCTCGCTCCTCGCGGCCGAGGCGACGATCTCGAGAACGGCGCGCAGCTCGAGCTTCTCCGCGGTATGGGCGAAGTCTTCCAATGTATTCGAAGTGCCGTGATGCGTGCTTTCGTCTTTCATATGAAACAGAATACGTCGGGCAAGAACCGGGAGTTCCCTATTTCGTCACCGCCCGGGCCACGTTCCCGACGGGAGCCTTGGCCGGCGAATGTCTGATGACGGAATCGTAGAGCCGCGGCAGAATGGGGTAGATCCGCGATGCGACCGGGTCGACCTTGAGCTTCTCCTTGAAGCCGTCCGGAAATGGAAGGTAGAAGCAGATCAGGCACAGAAGACTCACGAAGAGGATGCCCTTGAGAGCCCCGAGGAAACCGCCGCCCACCTTGTCGACGGGTGCCAGAATCGTGACGCTCGCGATTTTGCCGAGGAGAAGCCCGATAAGATGAAACACGATCGCGATGACGATGAAGACGACGATCGTCGAGGCGATCATGACTCCCTTGTGCGCGAGATGAGGCGATCCGCGGTACTGATCGGCGAAGTATTGGGCCGTGTAGTAGGCGCCGACAAACGCCGCGGCGAGGCCGATGAGCTCGAAGATCTGGCGCACGAGACCGCGCCGCACCCCGTCGACGAGAAAGAAGATGATGATGACGACGATGACGATGCCGATGAAACGATCCATCCGAGTCCCTACCCTTTCTTGAGAAGCTCGATGACGACCCGATTGACCGCCCCGCCGTCAACCCTTCCCTTGAACCGTCTCATCATCTCGCTCATCACGCGTCCCATGTCCCGCGGGCTCGAGGCGCCGATCTCCGTCATCACCTTCGCCGCCTCGGCCCGAACGTCGTCGTCGCTCATCTGCTCGGGGAGATAGACCATCACGATGACGAGCTCGGCGCGCTCCTTCGCCACGAGATCCTCGCGGCCCCCCTTTTGGAATTCCTCGATCGATTCCTTGACGCGGCGGGCGTAGCTCGACACGACGGCGAGCTCCGTATCGTCGGAAAGCTCCTCCCGTTCGTCGAGCTCGGCGTTCTTGAGCGCGCTGATGAGCATTCGCAGCACACCCACACGCACCTTGTCCCGGCTCTTCACCGCGTCCTTCAAATCGGTCTGGATGCGCTTCGCGAGAACGTTCCCTGCCATCGCCTCCCCCTTGCTCGGCACCCTCGGATCGCTCATGGGGAGTATACGTGTCGCGAGCGCCCGTTGTCAAGGCAGGTGGAATTTGCGCACAACTCTTGACATTACCGGCGAACAGCCTCTCGCCGCGCCGCGCGGGCCGCGAGAAGGTCGCTCACGAGCCGATAGAGGAGGCACAGGGCGGCGGTCTCGCTCCTCAGCCTGAAGGGCCCGAGCGAGAGCGCGATCGCGCCCCCGCGCGCCAGGCGGCGGAGCTCGTCGGGGTCGAAACCTCCTTCGGGCCCCACGATACCGAGGACGGCACCGCTCGACGCCGCGATATTCGTTTTTGCAAGAGCAGCGTCCCGGTCGGCGAGAAAAACACTCTCGTACGTCCCGAGCCGCTCGATGAGCCCGTCGAAGTCCGACACGGCCTCGACGACCGGGAGGTACGGCTGGCCCGATTGCTTGCAGGCGGCGGCGACTTTCCGCTTCATCCGATCGAGCTTCGCCGCGGCGCCTCCCCCGTCGCCGCGCCAGACCGAGCGGGCCGAGATGAATGGAATGAAGCGCCGAACACCGATCTCGGTGCACTTCTCGAGCGCGAGGTCGAACCGCGGCGCCTTGAGCACGGCGAGCGCGATGTCGACGGGCGGCTGCTCCGGCGCCTTCGTCGCTCCGACGATTCGAAGCCGGGCCTCCCGCGGACCGACGTGCTCGACCGCCGCGTCGTAGATGCTCCCGCGCCCGTCGAGGAGCTTTAAGCGCTCCCCGGCCTTCACGCGGCAGACTCTCGTGCAGTGACGGAATTCGGCGCCGTCGAGGACGACGACGTCGGGCTCCCCCTCGGGGGGAGCGATAAGGAAGTAGCGCTCTTCAGCCATCAGCCGGGCCGAACCTTTTTGCCGGGATGCGGGGGCTTCTCATGCACCGCCCCGTCGAGCTTTTCGAACACCTCCCGCTCCTCTTTCGTCAGGTTCTGCGGGGTCCAGGCGACGAGGCGCACGAGCTGGTCCCCCTTCCCGTACGCGTTGAGGTGAGGAATCCCCTTCCCCTTGAGCCGGAGGATCTTGTGCGAATGGGTCCCCGCCGGCACCTTGACCATCGCCGAGCCGTCGAGGGTCGGCACCTCGATCTTCGTGCCGAGAGCGAGCTGCGGGAAGCTCACCGGGACGTCGCACACGACGTCGTATCCGTGTCGCTCGAAAACCTCGTCCTCGAGCTCTTCGATGAGGATGATGAGGTCCCCCGAGGGGCCGCCCCGCGGACCGGCGTCCCCTTGGCCATCGAGCCTGATATAATTGCCCGTGGCGACCCCGGCCGGAATCTTGACCTCGACGCTCTTGCTCCCCTGCACCCTCCCGTCACCTCGGCACTCAGCGCACGGGTCGGTGATGATCGCACCCTCGCCGCCGCAGTTGGGACACGCCTGGATATTCACGAACTGACCAAAGAGGGACTTCGAGACCTGCCGCAGCTCTCCCGTGCCGTGGCACGTCGGACAGGTTTGTCTCGAGGCGCCATCCTTGACCCCCTTCCCGCGGCAGGGGGCGCACGGAGCCATCCGGTTGACCTTGATCTTCTTCGTCACGCCGGCCGCGATCTCGCGCAGCGTGAGCTTGAGGCGCACTTGGAGATCGTTGCCGCGCGCGGCCCCCGCCGCTCCCGCGCGACCGCCCGCTCGTGCCCCGGCGAAGAGATCGTCGAAGCCGAAGCCGCCGAAGTCGCGCATGAAGGTGCGCAGCGCATCGCTCAGGTCGAAGCCGCCCGCGCCGAACCCCTCGTAGGCTTCGGGCCCCGGACCGGAAACGCCGCCGTGGCCGAACTGGTCGAACCGGGCGCGCTTCTCCTTGTCTCGGAGCACCTCGTAGGCTTCGGTCGCCTCTTTGAACTTCTCCTCAGCCTCTTTATTGCCGGGGTTGCGATCCGGGTGGTATTTGAGCGCGAGCTTGCGGTAGGTCTTTTTTATCTCATCGAGGGCAGCATCCCGACCGACGCCGAGGACCTCGTAGTAGTCCCTTTTTGCCATGCCTCCCCATACTCACCGTGTGCGATCACCGGAACCCTCCATTCGTCGGCTAGCCCTTGCCGACGAAATCTCTGTTGGCGGCCGAATTATACATGAGCTCGGCGATCTTATAAACAGCAATCGAGAGCCGCTCGGTTGCCTTCTTGATGTCCTCGAGGTCGGCGTCCTGGCTCGCGACGAGATCCTGGAGCACCTTGAGCGCCGTCTCGATCGCCTGCCGGTCGTCGCCGGTGACGCGGTCGCCGTGGTCGCGGAGCGTCTGCTCCGCGGAATAGAGGAGCACCTCGGCCTCGTTCTTTACGCGAACCGAGCCGCGCTTCGCCTCGTCCTCCACCGCGTGCTCCTCGGCGTCGTGCAGCATCCGGTCGATCTCGTCCTGGCTGAGCCCGCTCGCGACCTTGACCTGGATCTTCTGCTCCTTGCCCGTCCCGAGATCCTTCGCCGACACGTGGACGATGCCGTTCACGTCGATGTCGAACGCGACCTCGATCTGCGGAACGCCGCGCGGCGCCGATGGCAGTCCCACGAGGTCGAACCGCGCGAGCGTGCGGTTGTCCTTGGCGAGCTCGCGCTCGCCCTGCACCACATGGATGCTCACCGCGGG
>JBGPBA010000057.1:0-6575 GCA_041481005.1 Candidatus Krumholzibacteriia bacterium
ATACGACGTGCCGACGGGGAAGATGCGCTTCCTCGAACAGGTTCAAGGGGACAAGAACAAGGATGGTCTCTTCGCGCTCATAGACCGGCTCTCCGGGAAGGTGCAAAAGAGACTCTACGCGGGTCCTTGGTGGGCCCGCCCCGAGCATGAGTCCAAGATCGCCGATCTCACGACCTCTTCCGTGGAGGCGTACCGTCTCTTCTCGCAGGGTGAAGCAATCTACTTGGACGGCCTCCCGAATCGCGGGATTCGGCTGATCGAGAAGGCCGTCGCGGTCGACTCGAACTTCGTCGAAGCGTACCGCCGGCTCGCCCTCTGGTACGATTACCTGGGCGACTATCGGCTCGCCTCGTTCTACGCGCGGAAGCTGCGTGAGCACTCGCGGGGCGACGAGCTCGAGGTGATGAAGTCGGAGATCATCGACGCGCGATTGGGAGGCCGTTACGACGAGGCGGTCAGCCTCATGAAGCGCTACCTCGAGATCCGGCCCGGGGACGTCGCGATGCAGCGCGACCTCGGGTACGTCCTGTATCGGGACAAGAAAAATTATAGGGAGGCGATCTCCCATTTGAAAGAGGCGCTCGCGCTCGACCCCAACGATCTGAAGGGTTCCGAACAGAAGACGCGCTCGTGCCTTGGAAACGCCTACCTTTACGAGGGGCAGTTCGATGCCGCGCTGAATGCCTTTGATACGTGCCGCGGCATGGTCTCCAATCCGATCGACGTCGATCACTGCATCGCGACGGTCATGCAGTGCCGGGGCGACTACGCGGCGGCGATCGAGGGGTACGAAAAGATCATCCGCGCCGATCCCACCTTTACCTGGGCCTACCAGGACCTCGGCACGACGTATGTGGCCCTCGGCAAGTGGATAAAGGCCATTCGATCGTTCGAGGGCCTGGTCGAAGAGGCCTCGGGGACGAGGCGCCAGGAGGGGCACGCCCTCATCGGGGAGGTGTACGTCAAGCAGGGCGAGTTCGATCTCGCGGAGAGAAGCTGCGACAGCCTCTTCGCGATCGACCCGAATTCCCTTCGCGGCCACTGGCTGCGTGGGCGCATCGCCCTTGCGCGGGGGAAGGGGCTCGAGCGCGCAAGGCAGGAGCTTCGCGCCAGCGAAGAGCTCGTGCGCCTCGGGGTCTCACCGCACGAGCTCCCGTTCCACGACAGCCTCAAGGGAATGGTGCTCATCGCCGAGGGAAAGCTCGACTCCGGGCTGGCGGAGCTGAAGCTCGCCGACGAGAGAGCGCTTCCCGGTGCGCGTCCGTTTCATGTTGATGTCATCGAGGGCTGCATCGCCGCGGGAAGGTTCGGGGAGGCAATCCGGATGGGGCAAGACCTCTACGCACGCAACGAGAAGGACGCCGAGGTCTCGTATCTCCTCGGCCGCGCGTACGAAGGGAAGGGGGACGCCGCGCAGGCGAGGCGTTTCTACGAGAAGGCGCGGAGCGTCTGGGCCGACGCGGATCCCGATTTCGGGCCGCTCCGGACGCTCGCCTCGAAGCGTATCTGAAGGGAGGCCGAACACGCAGCTTTGTCACGCGCGGGCGCGACGACGGCGCCCGCGCTGGGGATCGTGCATCGAGCACAAGCTTCGGTCGGGTTTTTGGCAGCCCCGGTGCTTCCTTTCATCGAGGCATCGGGCGAAAGCACGTGAAGGGGGATTCGTATGTCGGAAGAAATGACCTTTACCAAGAAGGAAGAGTTCACGAGGGATCTGACGCTAAATGACGCATTCTACAAAGCGGTCATTCAGGCCCCCTCGGATCCGCTGCAGCTCGCGAAGGAGAAAGGCAACTCGTACGCCATCCGTGTCGACTGGATTCTCAAATCGGCCATCAAGCTGACGGCCGACGGCGCGCGGTACATGCATTTCATCGTCAGGAAAACCAACCGGGACGGCACGGTCGGGGAGACGATGCCTCCGTCGCAATATACGCTCTGGGCGGAAGGCACCGGCGACGAGGGCGAGATGGTCGTCGCGGAGGACTTCCCTCCGAAGATCTGGCCCTGAGAAGCTCGGAGCACCGAGCATGCACCGGAAGGGCTGTGGTGGTTGGGAGCCGCCGCGTCAGGTTCGTCGTCGCGACTACGGGGAGAGGAGTCGGCGCAGCAACTGCGTTCTGCTCTTCACGCCGAGCTTCCGATAGACCTTCCAGAGGTGATTCTTGACCGTCTTCTCGCTGATGCCGAGGGCCTGCGAGATTTCGCGGTTGCTCTTGCCGGCGGCGAGGTGCGCGAGCACCGCGCGCTCCATTCTCGAGATCGAGGCGGAGTTCATACTCCGCTCGGCGAGGGCGAGCGGGGGAAGCCCCGAGAGGTGTCGCTGCCTCTCGGCCCTGAGATCGCCGAGCGTGGCTTCGACGCACCGGATCTCCGCGAGGATGCGCTCCACGGCGCCCCGCATCGAGCGAAGCGCCCGGTCGAGCTCGTCGAGGCCGGCGTCCGACGCGCGCGGAGCCGTCGGCGAGTCGATCGCTCGGACCTCGCGCGCCTCGACGGGAATCGGGGCCTCCGCGACTGTCTGCCCGGGCTTGACGACGATCGATCGATACGCCTGTTCTTTCATGACACTCGATTTCTCAGCGGCCCTTGTGCGCCTTCTCGGCCGGCCCAAGGTCGCTCAGGTGCGGCACCATCCGCCGCATCCAGTTGACGTGCTCCGTGTGCCTGATGCAGACCCCGGCGCTCGAAGAGAATCCCTCGAGCGCGAGGAGATCCTCCGATTCGTAGATGATGTCCTTCGAGCGGCTGCTCACGTTGAGGACGCCGACGAGCTCGTCCCGCACGATGATCGCAACGACCATCGCCGAGGTGAGCGAGGGGTCTTTGTACTCGAGTCCGGGGTATCGCTCGTAGTCGGCGGGGCCGGAGAGGAGAATCGGTTCACGGTGTTGAGCGGCGTATCCGGCGATCCCCTCTCCGAGCCGCTGCCGCATGTTGAGAATCTCGATCTCTGAATGCCCGCAGACCGACCGAACGACGAGCTCGCCGCTCTCGGGCTCGAAGAGCATCAGCGACGCCCGATAGCAGTTGAACGTCTCGACGCACATCCTCGTGATGCGGTCGAATATGCTTTGGAGATCGGTCTCGACGCTGATGATGTGGCTGATCTTCGTGAGAGCGAAGAGGCGGTTCGCGTGGCGGTGTATGCGCCTTTCGGATTCTTCCTTCATGGCCTGCATCTCGCGGTGTATCCCGATCACGTGCCGCTGTTCCTGGGCGAGGTACCCGACGAAAACGATCACCGTGAGTGAAAGGCCGATGAGAAGGACGAGGTCGGTCTTGACCCACGGCCACGGGTTCTCGACCCGACCGCCGAGGAGCGGCGGTATCGCCGTCGTGAGCCCGATAACGGTCAAGATCAGCACCGCGGCGAGGAGGGCCCAGTTGCGCCAGATGCTGCGATAGAGTTTCCCGTTCTCGGGCGGCGCGGAGCCTGCCCCCGCGGGGGCGCCGCCGGCCGTTTTCCTTTTGAAGAGTCCGAACACCTCTCGTGTCACCTCGCAAGGCGATTCTCGTCGCCTGTATCGACGCGTGCCGGTGCGCGGCACGACGGGACTCGATCGGGCGGCGATGCCTTCGCACGTTTTCCGTCCCCGCGAGCGGAATCGCAACGGAGGTGCCATTGTCGCGACCACGTTTGGCCGCAGGCGCCCCGCCCGCCGGGCACAAAGAGCCGGGGCGCCGTCAAATATCAGTGACTCGGCGGTGACGCGCGGAGGTGCCCTATAAACGTTTTGGCAGACGATTCGTTTACAGAAGCCCCGGCGTCGGCGGAATCGCGTCAAGAATTAGATGTATTTGACCCAATGTGGATGGATTCGTGCGAACGGGCGTCAAATTCCGGCGCGGACTTCACCGAGGGCGGTCGATCGACTGCATGGAGCGCCGGGAAGGATTTCCGGTTTTGACTGTCATGCCGATGAACGGGCTAGCGCCATGCGATCATGCTGGTTGGGAACGGGGCTGGAAAAGTAGGATGAGTCGTTACACCTAGGAAGCCGCGCCGCCGGTCGGGCCCCGCGGTTCCAAAAGCTTTATAGGGTGCCATCCTGGCGCGGGGGCGCACGGCGTAAAGAAATCCAACTTCTCTCGAAGCCGCCCCGCGCGCCGGGGGCGAAAGATTTTTCGCGGGGCCGGCGCCGGGGGGAGGGCGGGCGGGGTGCGTCTCGCCGCCCGTATGGCAAGATGCTGCGCGACCTGTCGCAATATCATCCAGATGCGCCCGGCTGGTCCCCCTTCACGAGGAGCGCCTTTGCGAGCTTCCCGTGCAGCCCGCCGAGCGTCTTCGCGAGATGGAGGGTGAGAACGAGAAGGAGGAATCCGACCGCCACGACCAGCGGCATCGTCCACCCGGGCACGTAGTAGTCGTAGGGGTCGATTCTCGCGACGGGGAGATGGAACACGTAGCGCAGAATCGGGGTCGCCATGAGCGCCGCCGACACGGCGACGAAGGTCGTGAAGAGGGTGAAGTAGATGGTGCCGAGCGGGAGAAGCAGGATCATGTAAAGGAAGGCGGTCCACGTCGAGCGATCGACGAACACCGTCTTTACGCGCCGCCACCAGCCGGCGCTCTTCGCGAGAAAGACGGGGCGGCGAGGCATGCGAACGCCGAGGACCGCCTCGACGAGTCTTCCTTCGACGAGGGCGATCCCCCTGACCGAGATGAGGAAGAGGGTCAGCATGGGGAGCCCGATGATGAGCACAATGAGCCCGGCCGAGACCGAGATGCCGACAACGCCCCACGTGAAGTAGAGAATCCCGGTGACGAGCGAGAGGAACATATAGATGAGCGCCGCATAGGCCCGCGGATCCGTGATGACTCCGAAGAACCTCGACGCGGCGGAACGACCGCCCCCGCTCTCGACGGGTCCGAGCGCGGGCGATACCCGTGTTTCAATTTCTCGATAAGCCATGGCGACCTCCTCGGGTGATCCGAACTCTTCGACGATCGCGGGAAAAAGCTCGCCCCAAGCCTTGTCGGGGTACTCGAGCCGCGCCTTGTCGATCGCCGTAGTGAGATGCTCCTCGGCGTCGGAAAGGGCGTCCTGCACCGTGGCGCGATCCGCCCCGCGCAGGGCCGCTCTGAGCCGTCGCAGGTACTCGCTCACGTCGTTAATCATGCTCCGGTCCTTTCAATACGGACTCCACGAACGCCTTTTCATCGCTCCACAGCCTCATCCACCGCTCGAGCGCCGCGCGGCCTTCTTCGGTGGCGCGATAGTAGCGCCGCGGCGGCCCAGCCACCGAAGGCTCGACCTCGCTCATAAGAAGGCCCATTCTCTCGAGGGAGCGAAGCACGGGATAGAGTGCGCCTTGTTTCATGATCGGCGCCTGGGATGCGCCTGCGTAGAGCCGCTTCGCGATCTGATACCCATAGAGCGGCTCCGGGGCTCGCCCGACGATGCTGAGGAGAACCAGGGCGGCCGTGCCGGCGTTGAGCTCCTTTTGGAATTTGCGATCGACCGGATGGATCACGTTCAAGGCTGCAACCTACCTTTCAAGGTGACCTGTGCATCCTGCCTTTTTCTTCGTGGTTCGTGCTCTCATCTGCGTTTATCCACCCCTTCTTGGGGTCACATTAACTTGACACTATCGGTAAGTTAACTATAGCCGGACAAACTGTCAAAGGGTTTCTTCGCTTTTCTCGATTATATTTACGAGCGGGAAGGGCAAAGTTTTGCAAGCCGGGTTCTCGAGCGCAGGCCGATCGGCTGCCGGCCCTCCGATAGAGAAAATGGAACCTTCCGCAGCCCCGGTACTATAAAAGGTGCGCGACCACTTTTCCGTGGGCGATCGCTCGATGAGCGCCCGAACAAATATATTCAGTGGACTATGAGCCCGCAGGGGGCAATGGCCTGAACGGCTGTTGCCCTTTTCTTGTATTCGTTCGGCCGAGCGGATTCGAATCGGGAATGGAGGGAAGCCGGTGCCGTTCATGGTTGAGATGCGACGCGCTGCTTCGCGCGGCGATTCCGCTCTCCGACGTCGGAGACCTCGACGCGCACGCGGGCGCCTCGCGGATCATGCACCGCGACAAGCAGCGCACGATCGAGGTGACCGCCGACATCGCGACGAAAAGCCTGATCGGGGCGCGCAAAATCTTCGACTCCGAGCTCGCGAAAATCCACGTCCCGCCGCGCTCGCGCTGGTCCGGATCGGCGGCATCAGTGTGTCAACGATTTTTACACTTTTCGTCATTCCGCTCGCCTAAACGATCATGGACAAGCTGACCCCGGCCGGACGTCGGGAACGCCGACCGAGCGGCGCTCCTATCCGGGGCAAGGAAAACGCCCATATCTCGTTGTGGCGCAATGAAATAGCGAGGCGTCAATCCGCCCCTCGGATAATCTGGGGTATTCCACCTACCTTCCGAAACTACAAGCATATACCCGGTATTTATGGTTGACACCCTGGCCGGCTTATGATAAGATTACTTTTGTCGAGTAAGTATTGGTATCTCCAACACTGTTCCGCGGAAGGAGGTTGAGAGTACCCCCAAATAAGAACGGTCTATCTGTCCCCGAACCTTTATTAGGAGGTTTAGGAGGTTTAAGAGATGTTCAAAGGAAAAG
>JBGPBA010000058.1:0-6567 GCA_041481005.1 Candidatus Krumholzibacteriia bacterium
ATCTGGCTGGAGCATTCTCTTGGACCATTTCCAGAGGGCCCACACGACCAGCAGCAGCATGAGCAGGCCCAGAAGAAACATCACGCGGAAGGCATAGAAGGGCACGGTGACGGGCGGCTGATCCTGGACCGGAAAGTCTCTCAGGCCCGCCACTTGACCTTTCAAGGTACGCGTGCTGAGGATGCTCAGCGCATAAGGAATGCTCACCTGCCAGCGATTCTTTTGGGCATCGGCGTCGGGTGAAGCGAGAACGATCCAGGACGCGGGCGTATCGGGCGGGTTCGTGAACCAGTGAGCCTCGAAGGCCGCCGCCTTGGCCGGCTGATGCTTGATCACGGTGAGCCCGGAGCGGTCGCCGAGAAAGATCTGGATGGGCGCGACCACGATGCCTATAACGATCATAATCTTGAACGTCTTCAAGAAGAGCTCGACGTGGCGTCTGCGAAGAATGTACCAGGCGCATATTCCCGCGACGAAGAAGAGCGTCGTCTCGACGGCGGCCACCCACATGTGCGTGAACGCGACGGGGAGGTCGGGATTGAAGAAGGCTCGGAGATAGTCGGTGACGACGATCTTCCCGCTCTCCACGTGCACGCCCGCCGGCGTCTGCATCCACGAGTTCGCCGTCATGATCCAGAAGGCCGAAAGGGACGCTCCGAGCGCCACCATGATGCCTGAGAAGAAGTGCATTCCTCGCGATACGCGGTTCCAGCCGAACATGAAGACCGCGAGGAATGCCGCCTCGAGCGCGAAGGACGTGGCGGCCTCGTACGCGAGGAGAATCCCGAAGAGGCTGCCGGAGGCCGCGGAGAAGCGGGACCAGTTGGTGCCGAACTGGAACTCGAGCGGCACGCCGCTCGCCACGCCGATCCCGAAGCTGAGAAGAAAGAAGATCGACCAGAAGCGCACCATCCTGTAGTAGATCTCGTCCCGCGTCCTGAGCCAGAGCGCCTCCATGACGACGAGCATGAGGCTGAGCCCGATGCTGAGGAGCGGCCAGAGCATGTGGAAGAGCGTCGTGACCGCGAACTGGGTTCGGGCGATTTCAACCGGGGCGTTCATCGGCTATTTTCCCGGAAAGGCCGAGTCCATGATGCCCCGGCCGAGAAGGCCGAGCTCCGTCGCGCACGCCACGGCGAGCGCGGCGACCGCGATTTGAAGCGCCACGACGGGCCCGCGCAGGAACCCCGCCGTCCAGACGAGAATGTTCAGCGCGATTGACAGGGCGAAATAGATGATGCCGTACAATATCTTCTTCCTCAGTATCTCCGAGACATTGATCTTTCGAAAGCGCGTCACTCCGTCCAGCATACCGACGAAGAACGCGACGATGATGAGAAGCGGAAGAAGGAGCACCATGAGCCTGACCGTCATGAGCATGATCGCCGCATGCGCCGGGAAGACCAGGGCGCCGAGAAGGAAGATCGGAACTGCCACCGAGAAGGTAATCGGAAAATGCACGGCGATCCGATGAAGGTCCATGTCGAGAACGTTCCGCCGCGTCTCGGACAGCGGATCGGTATAGGGCTCGAATACCTGCCGGAGGGCGCCGCACGCGGGGCACTTCTCTTTGAGCTTTCCCTCAGGCATGATGTAACCGCAGACCTTGCACCGGGCCATTTTCTGCACGCTGACTCTCCCTTCGAATTACTCGCTCATCCGAGGCGGTGAGCTCGGATTTCGCCATTGCATCCGCTGCTATTTCCTTGATTCACCGGTGGAGGAAGCCCCGAACGAGCAAAAGGTTAGCAGAGGCCCCTTGGAAACACAACGAGAAAGTCGCCGCCGGAAGGAGCTTGTGCGTACTTCGGGGCTCAGGTAAGATGTGGGCAATGGTGCCGCGTGCGTTTCGGATTTTGATCTTGCCGATATGAAAGTACTCGTACATCCAGGGCTTCGAACGACGGGCGAATGGAGGCGATGATGCCGCAAACGCCGCACATTGAACGTCATTTCAAGGGATCGCAGACCGTGCGAGACGTCGTGATCGGAATGTCGGACGGTCTCACCGTTCCATTCGCTCTGGCGGCGGGCCTGTCGGGGGCCGTCGACCAGACGCGAATCATCGTTACGGCCGGTCTCGCCGAGATCGCTGCCGGCTCCATCGCGATGGGGCTCGGTGGGTACCTGGCCGCGAGGAGCGACGCCGAGCACTACGACACTGAGCGCACGCGAGAGGAAAAAGAGGTGGCCGAGACACCGGAGGTCGAAGCCACTGAGGTCGATGGGGTGCTCCGCTCGTACGGGCTGGACGCGCGGGAGAGCAAACCCGTCGTCGAGGCTCTTCGGCGACGCCCCAATGACTGGATCGAATTCATGATGAGATTCGAGCTTGGCCTGGAGCGGCCGGATCCCAGGCGCGCATTCTCGAGCGCATTCACCATTGCCGTGTCGTACATCGTCGGCGGTTTCATTCCGCTGACGTCCTACATCGTGCTGCCGCATGCGCGGGAGGCCCTCGTCATTTCGGTGATCGTGACGCTGCTCGCTCTGGCGGTATTCGGCTACGTGAAGGGGCACTTCACCGGCTCGCGGCCTCTGCGAAGCGCCATGCAGACCGTTCTCATCGGAGGCCTGGCCGCGACGGTGGCGTTCTTGATAGCGAGGGCCATCGCATGAGGCGCGGCGCGCGAAGGCGCGGAGGCCCGAGGAGGTAGCTTGTGCGTGCGACCGATCGAAAGGCGCTCGAGGCGCTCTTCCGGAAGAACGGCTACGACGACTTCAAATGGATCGAGCCGCGGTCCGTCGTCGTGTCGCAGTGGGTGCGGCTCAAATGCATGTTCGGCTGCGGGCTCTACGGGAGAAACGCCTCCTGTCCTCCGAACACGCCGTCGGTGGCCGAATGCCGCGAGCTCTTCGACGAGTATCGCGTCGGGGCTGTGTTTCATTTCGAGAAGAAGCTCGCGCGGCCGGAAGATCGGCACGCATGGACAAAGAAGGTGAATCGCGCGCTGCTCGGCCTCGAGCGTCATGTCTTTCTCCTCGGGTACGAGAAAACGTTCCTTCTCTTCATGGACTCGTGCGACATGTGCGCCGAATGCGCCGGCGTTCGCGCGGAATGCAAGCAGCCGAAGTCGGCGCGTCCCACGCCCGAGGCGATGGCCGTGGACGTATTTTCGACGGTGAGGCAATACGGATATCCGATCGAGGTGCTCCCCGATTGTAAGAAGACGATGAACCGGTACGCATTCCTGCTCATCGAGTGAGGAGGCCCGGGCGCCGGCTGCCGGAGAGAGGGCCATGGAAGACACGAGAACGCTCGAGCAGAAAAGGGAGCATTACGAAATAGAGAAGCAGCTCGCCGAGAGGCTTCGCCATTCGACGCGCGAAGAGAGGCGCGTGCTGTACGCCACCCTCTATGACGAGCTCTTCGCGCGAGTCCCCCTTCACCCACAGCTCCAGAGAAAATCCTCCTCCGAGACGGCGACGCGCAGGAGAATCTCGAAGCAGCTCGGCAACGTCGGGCCATTTCTTCGCGCGGATCGGACCTTCCTCCACGTCGGGCCCGGAGATTGCGCGCTCACGCTCCAAGCGGCAAAGCTCGCGAAGAAAGCGTACGCGGTGGACGTCTCCTCGGAAATCACCAAGGGATTGGAGGCGCCGCCCAACTTCGCTCTCATTCTCTCGGACGGGGTGAGCATTCCCGTGCCCCCGGGAAGCATCGACGTCGCCTACAGCGATCAGCTGATGGAGCACCTCCACCCGGACGACGCGCTGGATCAGCTTCGGAATATCTACGAGGCGCTCGCGCCGGGTGGAATCTACTTCTGCATCACCCCGAACAGATTGAACGGGCCGCATGACGTCTCGCGCTACTTCGACCGGGTCGCGACGGGGTTCCACCTCAAGGAGTACACCGTGACGGAGCTCGACCGGCTGTTCAGAGAAACGGGATTCTCGCGAGTGCGGGCCTACATCCGCGTCGGGAAGCTCCGGATGTTCGTTGCGCCGGCTCCGATTGAATGGTGCGAGAGGCTTCTCTCGGCGCTTCCCTATGGGCCGAGAAGACGGATCGCGTCGAGCCTGCCGATGCTCCTTCTGCTCGGCGTCAAGCTCGTGGGGACGAAATGAAACGGCACTGGTTCAAGCCGTGGGGCTGGATTCACCGGCCGACCTCCTGGCAGGGGGTCACGCTCGTCGTACTGGCCGTGGCGTTTTGCCTGCACATATTCGTCGCGGTCGACCGGCGCTCGCACTCGGTGAGCGACACGCTCTACGGCATCTTTCCCTTCGTCGTGCCCGCCCTCCTCGTTCTCGACTGGATCGCCTCGAGAACGAGCTCGCGCGGGAACCGAGAATCATGACGGCCGCTTCTTGCCGCCCGTCCCGCCGCTCTCGACGCCCCGCCACCGCCCCGCCTTCCGCACCGCGTTCGCGAGGAGGAACTCGATCTCGGCGTTGACGCTCCGCAGATCGTCCGCCGCCCACTTCTCGAGCGCGGCGAAGAGCGCCTCGTCGACTCTCAGGAGAAATTTCTTCTTCCCGCTCATTGATACAGCGTGCCGGTGTTGATGATCGGCGACACCTCGCGGTCCGAGACGAGGGCGACCAGGAGGTTATTGACCATCGTCGCTTTCTTGTCCTCGTCGAGCTCGACGATCTTCTGCTCGCTCAGCGAGTGGAGCGCGCTCTGGACCATGCCGACCGCCCCCTCGACGATCTTCTGGCGGGCGGCGATGATCGCCTGCGCCTGCTGGCGCCGCAGCATTGCCTGGGCGATCTCGGGAGCGTAGGCGAGGTGAGTGATGCGCGACTCCGTGACGGAGACGCCGGCGATCTCGAGGCGCGTCTGGAGCTGGCGCTTGAGGTTCTCGGCGATCTCCTGCGGCGCGCCGCGGAGCGAAGGCCTGTCGTCGTCCTGCACGTCGTACGGGTACTCGGACGCGAGCGCGCGAATGGCCGTCTCGCTCTGGATGCCGACGAACTGCAGGTAGTTGTCGACGTCGAAGAGGGCTCGCGACGTGTCGACGACCTGCCACACGACGACCGCGGCGATCTCGATCGGATTGCCGTGAAGGTCGTTCACCTTGATCTTATCGCTCGCGAAGTTGCGGATGCGCAGGCTCAACGGCCTCTTGATGGAGAAGGGGTTTACCCAGAAGAAACCGGCGTCGCGCACGGAGCCGTTGTACCGTCCGAAGACGACGAGAACCCGGGCCTCGTTCGGCTGGACCACGACGAACCCCATGAGGAAAATGACGATGAACAGCGTGAACGGCAGGAAGAACCAGAGGACCGCGACGTTGTTCGCGAGGATCCCCGCCCGGAACACGACGATGTCGAGCGCCGCGCAGGCGAAAAGGAGCACGAGCGCGACGAAGCCGCTCATCCGCCAGGCTCTCGATTCGGTGACGGTTTGCATGGGTCGACCTCCTATGGGTGAATGTGATATCGCGATGATATCATTTCAATATCACCACGTCAAGTACAAAATTTGCCACACGGTTCGTTTTTCCATGTATAGTCATGCGCTGAGATCCGCCATGCGGCGGGTCGGCTCGCCCGTTCTGGGAATCTTCCGAAAGGGTATGCGATGAAAAAAAGAACGGCTTTCGTCATTGTCGCGCTCGCCGTCTCGTGCGCGCTCCCGCTCCAGGCCCGGGTTCCGGAGAAGAGTCTCATGAAGGCGTATGCTTCCATCTCGCCCTGCGGCGCCTACGAGCTCGACAAGACGATCTCGTCGGCGCAATTCGCCGGGCACCTCACCGGCGACGAAGGGTACACGGCGGCCGCTCGCTGGGCGGCCGGGAAGTTCAAGGAGTGGGGGCTCAAGCCGGTGGATGCGAAGCAGGGATACCTCCAGCCGTTTCCATCCCCCTACACGATCGTCGACGAAGCGGAGATGACGCTCATCCTGCCGTACAAGCCCGATTCCACGGGAGCGCCGACCCAGGTGAAGCTCGAGCCGGCGAAGGATTTTCTTCCGACGCTCTACACTGACGGCGGCGACCACACGGCGGGGCTCGTCTTCGCGGGGTGGGGGATCAGCGCGCCGGAGCTTTCGTACGACGACTACGCGGGCCTCGACGTCTCCGGCAAATACGTGCTGTGCTTCCGCGGAACGCCCGACGACAAGAACAAGGCGTTCCAGGAGTTCGACCAGCATCGCCACCGCATGAAGACGGCGCGGGATAAGGGCGCGCTCGGCATCATCTACATATATCCCGAGGTGAACGCCCATCCGAACAGCGACTGGATGGAGGGCTTCACCGCCGCCATGATCAGCGACAAGGCTTCCGATACGCTTTTCGCCGAGAAGGGGCTCAGCTCGGCCCGACTGCGGGAGACCCTCTCGAAGAGCAAGAAACCCGATTCCTTCCCGCTCGACTCGCGCGTGCACTACCGGGTGAGCTCCCGGCACTTTCCGAACGGGGTCGGCTACAACGTCGTCGGGATGATCCCGGGGGCCGATCCCAAGTTGCGGAACGAATGCATCCTCGTCGGCGGGCACTTCGACCATTGCGGACGGCACATGGGGCTTCTCTTCGCGGGCGCCGACGACAACGCGAGCGGGAGCGCCGTCGTGATGGAGATCGCGGAAACGGCCGCGAAGCTCAAGGAGCGGCC
>JBGPBA010000059.1:0-6503 GCA_041481005.1 Candidatus Krumholzibacteriia bacterium
CGCGCAGGAGACGGGGAAGGAGCTCGCCTGGCAGGCGTCGAAAATGGCGCTCGACTCCTGCGGCCTCGCCCTCGACGACGTCGACATGGTAACGCTCGGCACGGCCCCCGACGCCTTCGACGGCGTCCATATGAAGGGGGAGTACCTCTTGGACGGCGCGGGCGGGGTCCGGAAGCCCTACAAGCGCCACTATGTCGGGGGCGGAACGGGCGTGTTCAGCCCCATCCACGGCTGGTTCCACGTGGCGAGCGGGATGGCGGACGTCTGCCTCGTCGTCGCCGAAGAGAAGATGTCGTCGTGCTTCCCGCACCCGCAGGGCGCCTTTCTCACGATCTTCGATCACACGACCGAGCAGCCGCTGAAGCCGACGCTCATCTGGATCTTCGCCCTCGAGATGAACCGCTACATGCAGACCTACGGCATTACGAAGGCGGACATTGCGCGCGTCTCGGTCAAGAACAAGCACAACGCCCTCGATCACCCCTCGGCCCAGGTCGCCGAGGACATCACGGTCGAGGACGTCTTGAACAGCGAGGTCCTCTGCTGGCCGGTGAACCGGCTCGACATCAGCCCCGCCTCCGACGGCGCGGCGGCGGTCGTGCTCGCGAGCGAGCGCGTCGCGCGGCGCCTCACCGACAAGCCGGTCTGGATCGACGGCATCGGCATGGCGATCGACACGGCCTACTGGGCCACGCGCGATCTCAGCTATCCGCGCTACGTCGAGACCGCCGCGCGGATGGCGTACGACATGGCGGGGATCAAGGAGCCCTCGAAGGAGATTCATGTCGCGGAGCCGTACGACCCGTTCGACTACAAGGAGCTCCACCACATGGAGGGCCTCATGCTGTGCCCGCGCGGCGAGGCGGCGCGCCTCACCGCCGAGGGATACACGGCGCGCGACGGCAATCTCCCGATCTGCCCCTCGGGCGGCGCGCTCGGCGTCGGCAACCCGATCGCGGCGACGGGGCTCATGAAGGTCATCGAGATCTTCCTCCAGCTCCGCGGCGAGGCGGGCAAGCGGCAGATCCCGGGCAAGCCCACCTGCGGGCTCGCACAGGCATGGGGAGACCTCATGCAAATGGGTACGGTCATCGTTTTGAGAGTTTAAAGGAGCGAGAGAAATGAAGCTGGAAGATTACGAACTCGGAGGCACCCCGCTCAAATCCTCCGACCTCGAGAACGGCAAGGTGCTCACGACCTCGTGGGATCCGAACCTCGCCTACGCCTGGGACAACGGCGTCGCGATCGGAAGATACCTGGCCGAGCTCAAGCAGGGGCGCATCATCGCCCGCGTCTGCCACGGCTGCCATCGCATCATGATCCCGCCGCGGATGTTCTGCGAGCTCTGCTTCAGGCCGAGCGACGAGTGGGCGTACGTGAAGGACACGGGCGTGATCAACACGTACAGCGTCGCCCGCGTCAACTGGGACGCTTCGCGCCGAGCCCCTGGCGAGCCGCCGCTCATTCCTGCGGTGATCGAGATCGACGGGGCGAGCCCCGGCATGGGGATTTTGCACATGCTCGGCGAGGTCGACCCCGACGCGATCGAGATCGGCATGAAGGTCAAGGCCGTCTGGAAAAAGCCCGAGGAGCGGACGGGCGCCATCACCGACATTCTCTATTTCAAGCCGATCCGCGCCGCCGCGCCCCGAAAGGCCGCGAAGGCCCCGGCGAAAGCGCAGGCGAAAGCGAGCAGGGCGAGAAGGAAATAGTTGGAAGCTCTCGGAGCGCGACAGCCCGGCGGGTATCACCCCGACGGGGCATTGGCGCTTCCGCGCCAGCCACGGAGGGGTGATACCCGCCGGGCAAAAGGAGAGGTGAACATTGGCCATCACGGAAAAGATCACGAAGACGACGACCCCGACCTTCTGGGAAGGCGCCATCCCCGTCAACTACGTCTATACGTACGGTCTGGCGGGTGAGGTCTTCTTCAGAGCGGTCAAGGACAAAGGGACCTTCCTCGCGACCTACTGCGAGGAGTGCGACGTCTGGTTCATTCCGCCGAAGATCTATTGCGACCGCTGCTTCAAGAAGCTCGACAAGTACTTCGACGTCGGAACGGTCGGCTACGTCGAGACCTTTACGATCTCGTTCAAGAACATGGACGGCTCCGACAAGCCGATGCCGCGCATCCTCGCGATGATTCGGATCGGCAGCACCAGCGGCGGCCTCATCCATTACCTCGAGGGAATCGATCCGGACGACGTCGGCCTCGGGATGCCGGTCGAGGCGATATTCAAGCCGAAAGCGAAGCGGACGGGATCGATCAACGACATCATCGGCTTCGGGCCGACGACCAAGGTCCCGAAGGCCGAGTGCGGACAATAAAAAAGGATGGGCCGGCAACGGCCCATCCTCTTCTGAGTTCCGAAGGTTTTTGACGGGTGCGATCTTACTGCCATTCGCCTTCGGTTCTGCCGCGCCACGCTGAGCCTTTTCCTGACGATGGGGGTCCCCGAACCCATTAAATCGAACAACCGCGGGCTCGTAACAGGCACACGTGTCGCTATCTACACTTACCCCATTAACATAATCCGTGCCACTTCGCACGGGAGCCAGTTCCAGGCTTCCGAGACACGGTTTACTGCGAATTCCGGATGCGTCACTTTCATTTCAATGCCTTAATAGCAAATCAATTAGGACCTGATGCAGCCCTGAGTGGAGTCGAGCAGAGGTAGTCCAAAATCGCGGTGTGATTATAGCATCCCCATTTTCCCTGTCAATAAAAATCTTTAACGACCGCCCTCGAGCCGTAAACATTCTTTCCTCCTGGAAACGGCGTGCACTCCCCTCGATGTGCGGCGCCTCGGCGTGCGTTCCGCGGGGTCGCCGCGTCCGAAATCGCCTCGCGCGACCGCGCCTCGACCGGTCACGCCATCGGCGGCTCTCCGACCTCGGCGGTTGAAATCGGCGGTCCGATATGCTATCTATCTCTAATCGCTCGAAGGGGGGCTGTCGATTCCCGTGAGACGCAGGGTTCTTCATATCATCTATTCGCTGTACCGCGGCGGCGCCGAGCGCCTGATCGAGACGCAGGTCCTCGGGTGCGACAGAACGCGCTACGAGATCCTCGTCTGCGCCCTGACGACCGGCGGAGACATTATCGACCGGATGGCGGCGGCCGGCGCCCGCGTGTTTCTCATCGGGAAGCGCAGGCGCGGCGATTTCACGCCGATCACGAAGATCGCCAATCTCATTCAGGGCGAAAAGATCGACCTGCTCCACTTGCACAACTCGCCCGGCGCCTTCTGGGGCACCCTCGCGCAGATCGTGAGCGGCACGCGCGTGCCGATCGTCCGCACCGAGCACAACCCTTATCTCCCCCACGCTCTGCCCGGGATCTATCGCGCCCTCTATCGCCGCCTCATCAAGCGCGCAAAGCGGATCATCTGCGTCTCCGAGATGGTGCGGCGCTCCTATGTCGAGAGCTTCCCCCGGTATGCCGACCGATACGTGACGATTCTCAACGGCGTGCGCGTCGAGGACTTCGAAGAGCTCCCGCCGCGCCCCGAATGCTGCGCCGATTTCAAGCTCGCCCCCGAGGTCAGGCTCATCGGCACCGTCGGGCGAATGACGGCGGTCAAGAACCAGCGGCTTCTCATCGAGGCGCTCTACATGCTTCGGGCGAAGGGGACGGAGGCGCACCTCGCCATCATCGGCGAGGGGGAGCTCCGCGGGGAGCTCGCCGCGTACGCGGGGGACCTCGGCGTGAGCGAGTACGTCTCGCTCGTCAAGGAGACGAGGAACATCAGCGAATTCTACGGCGCCCTCGACGTCTTCTGTCTCTCGTCCGATTCGGAAGGCATCCCGCTCACCTTGCTCGAGGCCATGGCCGCCGGCGTGCCGGTCGTCTCGACGGAGGTCGGCGGGATCCCCGAGGTCATCGAGGACGGCGTGAACGGCTACCTCGTGCCAGCGGGCTCCCCCGAGAGCCTCGCGAAGCGGGTCGACGAGATCCTGCTCGACCCCGCCAGAGGGGCCGAGCTGGCCGCGAAGGCCCGCGAGACGGTGCGGACGAGATTCACGGCGGAGAGAATGGTGCGGGAGACCGAGAAGGTCTACGAAGAGGTCATGGACACATGGAAACGCGACGACTCGGCAAAACGGACCTGACGGTTTCCGTGATCGGCTTCGGGGGCATCCCGATCCAGGGCGCCTCGTTCGAAGAAGCCGACCTGATTTTCAAGAAGGCGCTCGAGCTCGGGATCAATTTCTTCGACAGCGCCCGCGCGTACACGGACAGCGAGGAGAAAATGGGGCGCACGCTCCCGGCCGTCCGCGACAAGATCTACATCGCCACGAAGGCGCTCTCTCGCACGGCGCCGAAGCTCGCCGCGGAGATCGAAACGAGCCTCCGGAACCTCCGAACCGACATGATCGACCTCTACCAGCTCCACTCGGTCGGCTCGCTCAAGGAGCTCGACGCGGTGCTGGCCCCGGGCGGCGCTTACGAGGCGCTCGCCAAGGCGCAGGAGCAGGGAAAGGTGCGCTGGGTCGGCATCACGGGACATTCGCGCGAGGTCATGCTCAAGGCCATCGAGACGCGGCGCTTCGACACGGTGCAGTTCCCGTTCAACCCGATCGAGGACGAGTGGGCCGAGCAGGTGATCCCCGCCGCGAAGAGGTCGGGCATGGGGACCATTTGCATGAAGCCCTTTGCCGGCGGGGCGATTCGCAGCCACCGCGCCGCGCTCCGGTTCGAGCTCGCGCGCGGGATGGACGTCGTCATCCCCGGAATGGACGCGATCGAGCAGGTCGTCGAGAACGCATCGGTCGGCGCGGAGCTCACGCCCCCGGGCCCGCGCGAGCTCGCAGCGCTCGCCGCGGACAAGACGCGCTGGGGCGACAGGTTCTGCCGCCGCTGCGCCTACTGCATGCCGTGCCCGAACGGCCTTAACATCCCTTTTCTCTTTCTCATCGAGGGGTATTATTCGAGGTACGAGCTGAGGGACTGGGCGCTCCAGCGCCTCGCGGGGCTCGAAAAGAAGTTCGCCGATTGCAAGGGATGCGGCGAGTGCCTCGAGAAGTGCCCCTACGGGCTGGGTATCCCCGACATGATGAAAGACGCCGCGAAACGCGTCATTTGATCTTCGCGAGCTTCTCGATCGACTTGTCGACGAGCTCGTCGCTCTTCGCCGTTCCGGTCTTGAGCCCGGTGACGATGCCGAGCCATTTGCCGTATTGAAACGTCGTCACGCTCCCCTGGAACGGGTCGTTCCCCGTGCCCCGTATGTAGCTTCCGAATGGGCCCTCCAGCGGCTGCGACGCCGCGCCGAGCTTCGCCGTGTACCAATCGAATACCTTCCTCGCGGAGGCGCTGTCCTCGAGGGCGGATATATAAACCTTGGCCTGCTCGTCACCGAATGTGTACGTGCCGACGAAGGCCGGCGGCAGCTCGGCGTAGCCGAGGACGTTCGCGGGGAGATAGGTGGTCTTGCACGGCACGATCCCCTCGTCGGGGAGCGCGCACACCTCGGCGGGGAGAGCGCCCGCCGCGGATATCTTCCCCGCGATGAGCCCGGCGAACCTCTGCGCCTCGGCGAGGAGGTCGGGGTTCTTCTCGAAAACGGCGACCCGGACGTAATAGCGATCCTTCCGGAAGATGATCGAGTATTCGTCGCCGAACGCCTCGGCGCCGATGTCGTAGAGCTTGACTCCCGGGCTCCGAAACTGCGAGTAGATGCCGAAGGCCATGAGCGGGCTCCCGTGTTCGTATATCTCGACCTTGAGCCCCTTGTTCGAGGCGGAGACATAATCCTGCGCGATCATCCCGCGGAAGTCGTACGCGAGGAATGTCTCGGCCGAGCCGTCGATGTACTCCCAGAGCGTTTCCGGGTCGTAGGAGGCGGGCGCCCCGTCGGCCTTCCAACCCTTGATCTCCGCGGGAGCCGGGAGAAGGCTTCCGAGCGGCTGCGGCCCCTGCGCGAGGGCCGCCCCGATCGCGAGCGCGACGATGAGCGTCGCGGCGCCGAACATCTTCATTCCGAGTTTCATGTTTCTCCTGCCGTTTTGAATCCGTCTGAAATCGACCATGCCTCCCTTTCAGTATCCCCGTTTTCCGGCGCCGTTTCAAGGGCGAAAGGGCCCCCGCGGCCGCGCATCAGCAGGCCCTTGCGTCAATAGGCCCCCGCATCAACACCCTTGCCCCAGGGCCGCGGCGTATGCTATCATGGGGCGGGTTAACAAAGACAATTCCGCGAACATATCATGGGGGGGCTTATGTCTCGACACGAGAACAAGCCGGTGCCACCCGAGCCAACGCGCAAAGGCCCGAGCGGTCCGGCAGCGATCGCTCTCGCCGCCGCGGCCCTCGTCGCCGCGTATTGGCTCATCGAGTCGGCTCTCGACGCCCGCGCGGCAGGAGTTCCCTTCGTGGAGCGGCTTCTCCCGAATGGCGCGCACGACCTGTGGGGACGCGCCGTCGTCGTCGGTTGCTTCGCCCTTCTCGCAGCCGTCAGCGCAGTCGCCCTGCGCACGGCCCGCCGCCGGGAGCTCGCGGGGCC
>JBGPBA010000060.1:0-6493 GCA_041481005.1 Candidatus Krumholzibacteriia bacterium
CTGCCGCGGCGCTTCGAGGTTCTCTACGTGAATCAGGCGGGCCAGCGCGCCTACGTCTACATGATCCATCGAGCGCTCCTTGGATCGCTCGAGCGCTTCATCGGGACCTTGACCGAGCACTACGCGGGGGAGTTCCCGCTGTGGCTCGCCCCGGTCCAGACGCGGATTCTCCCGATCGGACCGGCTCAGCACGAGTACGTCCGCGAGGCCGTCGCGAAGCTCGTGGCCGCCGGGGTGAGAGCCGAGGGCGACTTCAGGGAGGAGAAGATCGGCTACCGAATCAGGGAGGCCGAGCTACAGAAGATACCGTACATGGCCGTCGCGGGAGAGCGCGAGGTGGCAGAGGGCACCCTCGACATTCGCTCGAAGCGGAGCGGACGCGTGGGTGTGAAAAAAATAGAGGAGTTCGCCGCCGATTTGATTGACGAAATCAAAAAGAAAACGTATGTTTAGTGTTGCAGCGTCGCACGCTGCCACATGAAAGAAGGGGCCTCGAGCCCCTCACCTTACGGTCTTGAATGTATCGGTAGGGTTTCATCGAGTACCGGCTATCGCGGGCGGGTGAGACGTCTACCCGCCTTTTTTGCGTTCACCCGAGGAGGTGTCGGTATCAAAGAGAAGGAACGAGAGAAGCGGGTTCGTGTGAACGAACAGATCCGGATCCCCGAGATCAGGGTCATCGACCCCGAGGGCGAGCAGCTTGGTGTCATGGCGACCCAGGATGCGCTCAAGATCGCCGAGGAGCGAGGGCTCGATCTGGTCGAGATCGCGCCGAACTCGCGCCCGCCTGTCTGCAAGATCATGGACTTCGGGAAGTTCAAGTACGAGCAGAGCAAGAAGGCGCACGAGTCGAAGCGCAAACAGCATACGACCCATCTCAAGGAGATCAAGATACGGCCGAAGATCGAGGAGCACGATCTCCAGTTCAAGCTCCGGAACGCGGAGAAGTTCCTCAACGAGCGGGACAAGGTCAAGATCACGATCGTGTTCCGCGGCCGCGAGATGGAGCACATAGACATGGGCAGGAAGATCCTCGATCGGATCGTCAATCGGTTCTCGAGCATCGCCATCATCGAAAAGGACGCGGTGCAGGTCGGGAAGATGATCTCGATGATCCTCGGCCCGCGTTCCGACCAAAAGAAGTGACGAGGGGAGCATATGCCGAAGCTGAAAACTAATCGAAGCGCACGAAAGCGGTTTCGCGTGACCGCGACCGGCAAGATCAAGCGGACGAGGGCCTACGCGAGCCACATTTTGACGAAGAAAACGTCCAAGCGCAAGCGCACGCTGCGCCGCCCGACGGTGGTCGCGAAGGCGGACGCGCACCGCGTCCGCAGGATGTTGGGACACTAGGAGAACATAAGACAGCAGTCGGGGAACGTTCCCCCCGCGGGGATCCCTGAGGAGGAAATGGGAAATGCCGAGAACGAAGCACGGCGTGCCGTCAAAAAGCCGAAAGAAGAAAGTGTTGAAACGCGCCAAGGGCTTCTTCGGGGGCCGGCGCAAGCTCTACCGGCCCGCGCGGGAAGCGGTCAACCACGCCCTCATATATGCGTACCGGGATCGGCGCGCGAGAAAGCGCGATTTCAGGAAGCTTTGGATTACGAGGATCAACGCCGCGGCCCGGCTGAACGGTCTCAGCTATAATCGGCTCATCGACGGTCTGAAGAAGTCGAACGTCGACATCAACCGGAAGCTCCTCGCCGAGCTCGCCGTCAACGACGCGGCGGGCTTCTCGAAGATCGCCGAGATCGCGAAGGAATCCAGTTCATGAACGAACGGCCGGAACCCTCCCGGGTGAGTGAGATCGGGGAGCAGGCCGCACGGGCGTTTGCCGAGGCCGGCGACCTCGAGGCGCTCGACCGGGAACGGGTGCGTTTCCTCGGCCGAAAGGGCGAGATCACGGTGCTGCTGCGCTCGATCGGGACGCTCGCGCCCGAGGAGCGGCCGCGGTTCGGGGACCTCGTCAACGAGCTGAAGGCGCGCATTGAAGAGCTGTTCGAGAGCCGGAGGCTCGCGCTCGTCGCGGAGACCGCCGAGGCGGATCTCTACGCCGGCGATCCGACGCTGCCGGGAAGAAGGCTCACGGCGGGGGGCCATCACGTGCTGCACCGCACGGCGGCCGAGATCAAAGAGATTTTCTTCGGCATGGGGTACTCGCTCGCCGAGGGTCCCGACGTCGAGCTCGACTACTACAACTTCGAGGCGCTCAATTTTCCGCCGGACCATCCGTCGCGCGATCTCCAGGACACGTTCTACATCAATCAGGATATTCTGCTGCGGACGCATACCTCTCCGGTGCAGGTCCGATACATGGAGAAGCACGCGCCGCCGCTTCGCATCATCGCGCCGGGGCGCGTCTATCGCAACGAAAGCCCCGACCCGTCGCACTCGGCCGAATTTCTCCAGATAGAGGGGCTCTACGTCGACCGCGCCGTCTCGCTCGGCGATCTCAAGAGCGACGTCCTCTTCTTCATTCGCGCCTTCTTCGGTCCGACGGCGAAGGTGCGCTTCAGGCCGCACTTTTTCCCGTTCACCGAGCCGAGCGCCGAGTTCGACATGTCGTGCTTCGCCTGTCGCGGGGCCGGCTGCGCGGTCTGCGGCAAGACGGGTTGGATCGAGATCATGGGAGCCGGCATGGTGCATCCGCACGTTTTTCGCTACGCGGGGTACGACCCCGACGCGTACACCGGTTTCGCCTTCGGCATGGGGATCGACCGCATCGCCATGCTGAAGTACGGCATCGACGACATTCGGAGGCTTCTCTCGAACGATCTCCGGTTCCTCCGGCAGTTCTGGACCGAGAGAAAGGCTGACGTACTCCGATGAAAATCAGCGTGAGCTGGCTGCGCCGCTACGTCGAGATCACGGAGGATCCGCGCGATCTCGCGAACGATCTCACCATGTTCGGACTGAACGTGGAAGGCGTGCACGCGCTCGCTCCCGAGTTCAGGGGCGTCGTTTTCGGAAAGGTGCTCGAGGTGAAACGGCACCCGAAGGCGGATCGCCTCACGATGTGCACGGTCGACGTCGGCGGCGCCCGGCCGCTCAACGTCGTCTGCGGCGCGTCGAACGTGCGGGCGGGGCTCGGCATTCCGGTTGCGCTCGACGGCGCCGTGCTCGCCGGGGGAGCGAAGATCAAGCGCTCGAAGATCCGGGGCGAGGTGTCCGAGGGGATGATCTGCTCCGAGATCGAGCTCGGTGTCGGGGACGACGCCGCCGGGATCATGGAGCTCGATTTCGAGGAGAAGCCCGGGACGAGCCTCGATGGGAAGCTCGGTGAGACGAGCTACGTCTTCGATGTGGAGGTGACCCCGAACCGGCCCGACCTTCTCTCGCACGTCGGGATCGCGCGAGAGGTGGCCGCGCTGTACCGCCGGGAGCTTCGTCTCCCGGAGCTCTTTCCCCTTGAAGCGGGGGACGCCTTCAACGTGACGATCGAGAACGGGCGCGACTGCCCCAGGTATGCGGCGGTGCTCGTCGATGACGTGGTCGTCGGACCGTCGCCCCCGTGGATGCAGCGACTTCTCACGTCCGTCGGGATGCGCCCGATCAACAATATCGTCGACGCGACCAACTTCGTTCTCATGGAGCTTGGACAGCCGCTCCATGCCTTTGATCATGATCGCCTATCGAAGGACGCGATCGTCGTGCGCCGGGCGAAGGAAGGGGAAACAATCACGACGCTCGACGGGACCTTGCGAGAGCTCGAGCCGGGAATCCTCGTCATCGCCGACGGCGAGCGCCCGGTGGCGATTGCGGGGGTTATGGGGGGAATGGACGCGGAGGTGAGCGAGGCGACGACGCGCATTCTTATCGAGAGCGCCATGTTCGATCCGAAGCTCGTTCGCCGGGCGCGCCAGCGTTTCAAGCTCGATACCGAGGCTTCATACCGATTCGAGCGCGAGGGGGACGTCGGGATCATGCTCGAAGCCGCCTCACGCGCCGCGCGGCTCATCGCGGACATGCGGGCGGGAAGCCCGCTCGCGCGGTGCACGGACGCGATCCACGAGGCGCGCTCCCTCGAGCCTCGGAGCATTCGCCTCCGGACGGCGCAGGTGAACCGGCTCATGGGTACGGCGCTCGACGCCGCCGACGTCGCGGCGCTGCTGGATCGCCTCGGTCTTCCGTCGCGCCCCACGGGCGAGGGGCTCGAGGTATCGGTTCCGACCGTCCGCCGAGACCTGCGCGAGGAGATCGACCTCGTCGAAGAAGCGGCGCGCGTGTACGGCTACGAGAAGATCGGGCTCGACGAAGCGACGCACAGCAGCATGTTCGCGAGCGCGTCGGCCTCGGAGCGGCGGAGCACCGGCATCACATCCTACCTCGTCTCGCGCGGTTTCGCCGAGGTCATCACGAGCTCGTTCATGGACCCGGGGGATCTCGAGCGCATGGGGTGGGACGCCTCCGACGAGAGGAGCCGGCCGCTCAGGGTCGCGAACCCGCTCACCGAAAATCAGTCGACGCTTCGAACGAGCCTCCTGCCGGGCCTCCTCGGCGTCGTCAAGCGAAACGCCCCTTCCGAGTGCGAGGAGATACGGATATTCGAGCTCGGGAAGATCTTCATCCCCGCCGCGGCGGGGTCCGGGCTCCCGCGCGAGGAGCATCATCTCGCCGGCCTTGTCGCTCGCAGCGCCGCCCCGCTCCAATGGCTCGAGAAGGAGCGCCGCGCCGATTTCTTCGATATGAAGGGAGAACTCGAATCGCTCCTGGAGCAGCTGGGCTTCTCCTCGGGGCTCACGATGTCGGCCTCCCGGGAACGCTCCGGCCGGATCTTCCGCTGGCACGCGGGGAGCGTGCGTATCGCCGAGGGAGGGGTTGTCGCCGAGGGCACTCTCGAGCGCTTCGACGTCGATTCTCCCATTTTCTTCTTCGATCTCAATCTCGACGCGGTCCCCGTTGAGAGCATGGGGTGGCCGCGTTTCAGCCCCGTGAGCCCCTACCCGGCGGTAAAGCGTGATCTCTGCATCGTGGTGAGCGAGAAGGTCGCCTACACCGAGGTCCGGGGGGTCATCATGAGAAATGCCAAGTTTCTTGATTCGATACGGCTCTTCGACTACTATCGTGGCGGGCATCTTGGGGAGGGGAAGAGGAGCTATACTTTTCGACTGAATTTCCGATCGGCCGATGGGACCCTCGATGGCGTCGCGGTCGATCGAGAGGTGCAACGGATTCTCGGCGCCTTGCAGCGGGAGCTGCAGGCGACCTTGAGGACGGAATAGGGGAGGCAACACATGGCAGGAGCCGGGACCATCAATCTCGACGCGCTTGAGGACAAGATAAACAAGGCGGCCGAGCGAATAGCCGTGCTGAAGGAGGAAAAATTAGCCCTGGAGGGGATCAATAAAGAGTTGAAAGAGAAAATCGATTCGTTGTATATTAAAAATGAGGAGTTGAGTAAGCAAATCGAAATCCTCAAACGAGAAAAGGGTAAGGCGACAGAATTCGAGAAAACGAGAGAGGAGATCAACGGAAAGGTTGAGGAGATGCTGGCGAAGCTCGAGCAGCTCGACATTTAGGCTCGTCGGCTCGACCTCGTGGAACGGGTGGCGTTGAGGGAGGAAGGAACGTTCTGCATTGATTTCGAAAGGTAGCGAGATGACCGAAAAGAACACTGAAAAAGTGGAGATTTTTGGTCAGGAGTATAAAATCAAGGGAGTCGGTAACCCTCAGTACATTCATGGGATAGCCGGGTACGTCGATAAGAAGATGAGGGAAATTGCCCATTCGAGCGGCATCATGTCCCAGTCACGAATCGCCATATTGGCGGCTCTCAATATAGCCGATGAGCTCTACCAGGAGCGCGAGGAACGCGAAAAGCGCCAGGAAGAGCTCGAGGGAAAGGCCGCTCGCCTGGGAGAGCTCCTTGACAGCAAGATCGGTGTAGAACGCTGAACTTCCTCACTCCTTTGGTGTTGGCGCGTAACATCGAGAATGGTGAGGACATGAACGTTCTGCTTCTAGAGAGTAGATTCCCTACCGTGCTCGTGATGGAGAAGTAAATTTTGAGCCAACACCTTTAGCCCGGAGGTCTTAGATTCGGTCGGGGATGCCGGGCCCGGGAAATCCGGGATGGCAGAACCGGTCGTGCGGACTTCCACCTGGTCGTATGGGCTTCAAAGGACGCTTCACCACACGGCACAAGTGGGGAATTTTCATTCCAAGAGCCCACGCCGCGCGTCTCCCAGACAGCGAAACACACTCTCATATGCTCTGTCCGGTTTAGCGGCATCATTGCTCGGAATGCATGGAGGTGAGAAGCCCCACGGCAGGCGGGGCTGATTAACATGGGCTTTGTATCATACCTTTCAATGGGAATCGTGCTTCTGTTTCTCGGGCTCGTCCTTGGCTGGCTCATCAACAAGAAGGTTTCGGAGAGCCACCTGAAGCATACGAGGAAGCTGGCCGAGAACATCATCTCCGAAGCCCAGCGGGAGGCCGAAACGCAGAAGAAGGCGGCCGTCCTCGAGGCCAAGGACGAGTGGTACCAGGC
>JBGPBA010000061.1:0-6458 GCA_041481005.1 Candidatus Krumholzibacteriia bacterium
CCACTTCCTCGAGCACATGGTGTTCCGCGGCACAAAGAGCCGCGACGCGCTCCGGATCGCCTACGACCTCGAGTCGATCGGCGGCCAGTGGGACGCCTTCACGAGCAAGGAATCGACCTGCTACCACGCGAAGGTTCTCGAGGAGCACTTCGAGAGGCTCGTCGACATCCTCGCCGACATCGTGTGCAGGCCCTCCGTGCCCGAAGACACCTTCCGCCTCGAAAAGAAGGTCGTCCAGGAGGAGATACGCTCGGTCATGGATTCCCCCGAGGAGTTCGCGCACGATCTCTTCTTCGAGACGCTCTTCGCGGGGCACCCGCTCGGGCACCCCGTGACCGGATACCTCAAGGACGTCGTCTCCTATTCGCGAGACGATCTCCTCGCGTTTCATCGGAAGACCTACACGGCGGGGGACACGACGCTGGGCTTCGTCGGAAACCTTCCACTCGCGGCGGTCGCCAAGGTCGCCGGGGAGCGGTTCCGGTTCGCGCGCAAGGGCTCACCGAGGCGCCTTCGTACCCCCGGCGTGAGCGCGCGGAGGGTCCGTTCGGAACGGCGGTCCGAATGGGCGCAGTCGCACATCTGCATCGGAAGCCAGGCGGTCTCGGCCACGCATCCCGACCGCCACGCCCTGATCCTTCTCGCGAGCATTCTCGGCGGCGGCACGACCTCCAGGCTCTTTCAGAGCCTCCGCGAGCGCAAAGGGCTCGTCTACTCGGTATTCACCAACGTCACGTACTGGCGCGAGGCGGGGGCGATGAGCACCTTCTTCTCGGTCGACGCGAAGAACGTCGAGCGTGCCCTCGAGATATTCCACCGGGAGCTCGCCGATCTGCGCGCGGGGAACATCAAGCAGGAGGAGATGGAGAGCGCCAAAGCCCAGGTGAAGGGTGCCGTCGTTTTCGGCATGGAGAGCGTCGAGACGAGGCTCTTCCAGATGATCCAGAGCGATTTCTACTACGGCAGATACATGAGCGCCTCCGAGGTCGTGCGGGCGATCGAACGGGTGAGCCTCGCGTCCGTGGCCGAGGCGGCCCGGCGCTACCTCGTCCCGGAGGAGCTGACCTACACGACGTGCGGCCCCGTGCCCCTGCGGAGGCTCGTTCCCTGAGCCCCGTCGGGAAAGAGGCGCGCCGCGCGGCCGCCGCGAAATCGCGGCCCGGCCGCCGAAAGCAGCCGGACGGTCGGGCGGGAGGGGCGGATGAGCGAGCGTACCACGATACGGATCAGATACCTCGAGTCCCACCACGGGCTCCCCGCCCTCGGACGCATGACGGAGGGATCGAGCGGTTTCGACATGCACGCCGCGTGCGGCGACTCCCTCGTCATCGAGCCGGGGCATGCCGCGCTCGTACCCGCGGGCTTCGAGCTCTCGATTCCACGCGGGTACGAGGCGCAGGTGAGACCGCGCAGCGGTCTTGCCCTCAAGCACCGGATCGGACTTCTCAATAGCCCCGGCACGATCGACAGCGATTATCGTGGCGAGGTTTCGGTCATCCTCTACAACTTCGGGGACGCGCCCTTCACGGTGAGACGCGGCGACCGCGTCGCCCAGATCGTGTTCTCGCACCTTCCGGAGGTGGCGCTCGTCGTCGAAGAAGAGCTCGACGACACGAAACGCGGCGCGGGCGGTTTCGGACACACGGGGTGACGGTACTCCCATGCTCGGATCGAATGGAGCGGCGGCCCAGGGCCCGCAATCCCCTGCGGGTCCGCTTCCTCGCGTGCTTGCGTACCACAAGGTGACGAGGTTCGAGCTCGGAGGCACGTGGGTCTCGGCGCCGCGATTCATCCGCCAGATCGACGCGCTCCTCGCGGACGGTTTTCATTTCATTCATGAAGAGGCCTTTCTCGGGGTCCTCGACGGGAAACGCGAAGCGGGGGAGCGTGAAGTGCTCCTCACCTTCGACGACGGATACCGGGAGCTCCTCGACCACGCGATCCCGGCGCTCGAGGCGCGGGGGATAGGCGCGCTCCTCTTTCTCGTCACCGACTTCATGGGCAAGGAGAACACGTGGGAGCTCGGGATTCCCTGGCGAAGATGCATGCACATGGGCTGGGACGAAGCCGCGGACCTCGGACGCCGCGGATTCTCATTCGGCTCGCATTCGCGCACGCACCGCGATCTCACGAGGCTCCACGCGGCCGCGGCCGCGGAAGAGCTCGCGGGCTCGAAGGCCGAGCTCGAGGCCCGTCTCGGCAGGCCCGCGCGGAGTCTTTCGTATCCCTTCGGACGCACGAATGCCGGGGTTCGCGCCGCGGCCGAGCGCGCGGGTTACCGGGTGGGGTTCTCTCTCTATCCGCCGCGCTCGACGCCGCCGCGGGAGCGTTTCGCCCTGCGGCGCGAGGGGGTCTACGTGATTGACACGATCGCGAGCATCGAGCGGAAGCTCGGCGGCGGGTTCCCGTTTTTCATGGAAGATGTGAAGGGACGTTTGATCAACGGCTGCGCCGTGATCACGCCGGTCCTCAAGGGCGCCCTCTCTCGAGGGAAAAGGCCTTCCCGCCCTCGCTGACCCGGTAGCCGAATCCCGCTTCGATCGTTTTGTCGAGAACGCGGCGAGGGAGCAGCCCCTTGGCGGGCAACGTCTCCAGAGAGGCGGGGTAGGCGCCGTTCAATGCCAGGTGCTCCTCGAGCGCCTCGCGCACCGCGGCGTCGAGCTCCCGCACGGCGAGCTCGCTTCTCGTCTCGGCGAGGAGCGCCGAGGACGGGTTCCGGACGGCCTCATGCGAGCGGCGCGAGAAGCTCCAGCCCGGCTTGCAGACGAACGGGACCACGAGCTCCCCAAGCGCGAAGCACGAGGCGAGGATCGCGACGACGTAGACCGGCGGGGCGAAACGCGATGCGGACGGGCGCTCGATCTCCTGGACCTCGAAGGGCGCCTCCTCTTTCGGCGGCGCCGGTTCCTCGATGATCTGGAGAAGACCCTTCTCGAGAAGACATTTAAGCACTTCGTAGGTCGTGAAACGTGACATCCGTGCCTTCGATATGACCTCGGCGAGCGTCAGGTCGGAGGCAAGGAGCTTGTATACCGACTCCTCCTGCTCGTCGAGCTCGGGCGGGTTTTTCTCGGGCATTGGCGCGCGCTTGAGGATCGTTCCCTCGGTGGGGAAGATGCGGAGCATCTCGGGGAATTCGTCGATGCGCCGCATGCTCTCCATGAGGAGCCCCTCGATCTTGAGCGACGCGTACGACCGCACGCCGTTGAGAACGTTGCTCCCGATGATGAACTTGTACTGGCTCTTCGGCCAGCTCAGGATCTCCTGGATCGTCTCCTGGGTCTGCTGCGCGAAGATGGATCGGAACTTCTCCGGGGCAAAATGCTTCTCCGAGTCGAGAATGTCGATGAGGTCGAGATTCGTCTCCGCCTGTATCTGCTCGATGCGGTCGATCTCCTGTCTGTTCAGGAAGCCGTACTTGTGCAGAAAATCCTTGAGCGGATCGCTGGCGGCGGTCCGCCGGTCCCTCGTCGAGATGACGAGGCCGTCGCGGAAGTAGATCACCATGGTCCGCTCGCCGGTGATCGAGAGCATTCCCGTCTTCTTCTGCAGCGCGATGAGCTGGAGGATCTCGCTCAGGCCGAAATCCTTGACGTTCCCCTCTAATGCCATTTCGATCCCTTCTCGATCACTCCGATGGCTTCGGCGAGCTCCGGATGCTTCTCGGGCCGCGGGGCGGCTTCAGGCTCGGCCGGCTCCGGCTCGCGCGGCTGTTCCTTTTCCGTGTCCTTATCCTGCTCCTGGCACCGTACCTCCGGCGGCAGAATATGGTAGTTCCAGGGCTCTTTCGGCGGCTTCGCGCGCCATGAGATGAGCCATGCGAGCGAGAGAACGGCGAGCGGCGCACACACTTTCCACAGCGAGCCCGAGACGTTCGCGAGGCTCGGGTCCTTGAAGGGGCCCCCGCGCCACGCGAGGCACGCGATCGCGCCCACTGCGACAAAAGCCAGGATGATCCCGGCGAACGGCCGTCCATGGTACACGTGGGCGACCCCGGGGAAGAAGAGCGTGCGCGAGCGGTTCCGGGTGTTCATGAGCCCGGCGACCCTCTGCCGGCGGTGCCGCAGCAGCGCCTCCATGACCTTCACCCCGCTCAGGCCCCTGATAACGCCGGTGCAGTCGGGACAGAGCGAGATGTCGTACTGCGTGTCGACGCACGCCGGGCAGGTCGGCATGCGACAGCTGTCGCAGCGGATCACCCTCCACGCGTCGGGCAGCCGCCTCGCGAGGATCAGTGCCGCCGCGATGCTCGCCAGGAAGAGCATCCAGAGATAATGGAACGGGAACAAAAGATACGGCTGGAGCATCTCGGCGAGGAGGACTCGTCCGCGCCCGGCAGCCTCGTGACGGGCCAAGCTCCAGAGCTCGCTCCCGCCGAATCCTTCTTCATATACGGTCGCGTTCCGCAGCGTCGCGGCGGGGTGGGAGGCCCGGTATCGGTCGATGCCGAGGCTGTTCGCCCGCTCGAGCCACACGCCCGACTGGGCGAAGAGCAGCTTCTTGATGTAGCTCTGGCCGATGTTGTAATGGGCGACCGCGCTCGTCGAGTCGATCTCGATCGAGCTCTGGTAACCGGCGAGCGCCCGGTCGTAATCTCCCTGCATGAAATAGACGTTGCCGAGGTTGACGTACGCGACCGCCAGGCCGGGGCGCACGGCGACCGCCTCGAGAAGCTTTACGCGGGCTTGCTCATAGTCCCCGAGCCGGTAGAGCATGGTGCCGAGCGCGAAATCCTTTTCGGCGCCGTACTCGGTCTCGCGGATTCCTTCGATGGACCGGATGCTCTGCTCGTCTACCCCGCGCTGGTTCACGAGGGCGAGGCGCCTCGTCACGCTCCCCGGATCGATCGCCGGCGCGAGGCAGTTCGCGAAGCGGGCGCCGAACGAGCAGGCCGAGAGGAGCAGCATGAGGAACAGCACGAGCCCTTTTTCCTTGCGCGTCATGAACACCCAGAGGGCGACGGCGAGGATCGCGCAATAGACGGCGAGCCCGAGGCGCAGCAGCAGCAGGGCCATGCAGACGACGGGCACGATCCAGCGCGCGGGCGGATACGGGGCTCGCCGCGGAACGAGCTCGATCATCGTGTGATCGAGGAGCGGCCAGTATTTAATCAGAAGGGCGATGAGCGTCGCGATCAGGGCGCCGACGAGCGAAAGGACGATGAGAATCGCTCCGTTCGCCGCAAGCGTCGCCTGGGTCGTGAACGACGTGCACGCCCGTGTGAAAGCGTCGATCAGATCGGGAAGGAAATCGGGCTTTCCATGGAGAAGATCGATTCTCGCCAGAGTGAAAAGCGGGTCGGGATAGTCTCCGGAAAGATCCGCCGCGAGGGTGAGCTTTTGTCTCGCATGTTCCCAGTCTCCGCGGTCGAGCGCGGCGAGCGCCTCGCGATACAGAATCCGCGACGTCACGGAAAGCGAGGGAGCTCCCCGATCGAGCTTGCCCAGGCTGTAATTCCTCAGCGTCTTGCTCTCTATCGAGTCGAGGGCCTTCGGCAAGGCCGGCGTGCAGAATGCAAAGACGGCGATAACGGCCACGGTTGCACAAAATGTATGACGCGACATAACTTTTTGCCCGATGCTGACTTTCACATGAATCAGAGGGCGCTGCGCCCGGTTCGTGACCAGTATGCTTCCTCTCGCACTCGACCCGGCAATAATCATGCCGCGGACCCATGCGACGCGATTTCCGTGTTTACAATGGGTTGGAGAGATGGTACATAGGGGAGGGAGCGGATCCTCCAAGCCGGGGGGGGACGAAAACAGGTCCTTGCCCCGCGGCGTCGCGAGGGCGGGATGCGCCGGGCGGGGTTCGCCTTTCGACAAAGGGAGTGTCCCATGCAGCTTGCGGAAATCGGAAGCATTGGAAAATACGACGGCCAGGAAGTGCTCCTCAAGGGTTGGGTCTACAACGTCCGGTCGAGCGGGAAGATCTACTTCGTTCTCGTGAGGGACGGCACGGGCGTCATCCAGTGCATCATCGAGCGCTCATCGGTGAGCGAGGAGCTCTTTGCCGCGGCTGGCCGACTCACCCAGGAAAGCTCTCTCGAGATCTCCGGGCTCGTCCGCGAGGACAAGCGCGCGCCCGGCGGGTACGAGCTCGGCGTGAAGGGGCTCGCCGTGGTCCAGCTCGCCAAGGACTACCCGATCACGCCGAAGGAGCACGGGACCGATTTCCTCATGGACAATCGTCACCTCTGGCTTCGGAGCGAGCGCCAGCACGCGATCATGACGGTGCGCGCGGGGCTCATCCGCTTCATAAGGGATTTCTTCGACAATCGCGGCTTCCTGTGCGTCGACACCCCCGTGTTCACGCCGAACGCCTGCGAGGGAACGACCACCCTCTTCGAGACCGATTACTTCGGCGATACGGCGTACCTCACGCAGAGCGGGCAGCTTTACAACGAGGCGACCGCGGCGGCCTTCCGCAAGGTCTACTCATTCGGTCCGACCTTCCGG
>JBGPBA010000062.1:0-6382 GCA_041481005.1 Candidatus Krumholzibacteriia bacterium
CCTCCTCGGGGTCGAGCGGCGGGAGCACGGAGGGCAGCCGCCGGGCAAGCATCGTCTTTCCCGAGCCCGGCGGCCCGACCATGAGCACGTGGTGCCCGCCCGCGGCCGCCACCTCCATCGCTCGTTTCGCCGCGTGCTGACCCATGACCTGCGCATAGTCGAGGTCGTACGAGCGATGCTCGGGCGTCCTGTGGGGCACGTCGACGGAGCGCGGGCCCGCCCCTTCAAGGACGGCGACCGCCTCGCCGAGGTCGCGGCACGGCGCCACGACGAGGCCGCTCACGAGGACCGCTTCGCCGGCGTTCTCCTCGGGCACGAGCACGCGCGTGAAGCCTTCTTGGCGCGCATAGAGCGCCACGGACAGCACGCCCTTCACCCGCTTCAGGCGTCCGTCGAGGGCGAGCTCGCCGAGGATGATCGTCCGGGCAACCGTCGCGCCTTCCACCTGGCCGCTCGCCATGAGAATCCCGAGCGCGATCGGCAGATCGAATGCCGCGCCCTCCTTGCGCACGTCGGCGGGCGCGAGATTCACCGTGATCCGTTTTTGCGGGAATTTGTAGCCGTTGTTCTTGATTGCCGAGGTGACACGCTCGCGGCTCTCGCGAACCGCCGCGTTCGGAAGACCCACGATGGCGAATGACGGGAGCCCCGCGGCGAGATCGATCTCGACCGTGACTCCGAACCCGTCGACCCCGAGGACCGCCCCCGAACGAATCTCTGCGACCATCCCAACCTCCCCTCCCCCCATCCACGGTCGTCGCCGCCCGCGGCACCGCGCCGCGAAGTCGGCTCTCGCGCCGGCCCCGGTGCCCTGCACCGGAGGCCCGCTCACGCATTCCCGCCGGCCGCGGCGCCGCGCCGCCGACCGGCTCTCCATGCTATCGACAGCGGCGCCCGCGCGGGGCGCCGCCTCCGAGACGCCTCAAAAGAGCTTCACCGCGGCGCGACGCTTTTTCCCGCGCCGGCGGGTCAGAACGGCCGCGATCACGATCGGCAGCGCGATCGAGCCGTCGCACAGCACCGTGACCTGCTTCGCGTGGATCGCGATCTTGCCCCATGAGATCGCCTCGTCGAAGGTGCATCCGCTCAGCCCCCCCCACTGCGGGGCGTCGACGACGAACTGGATCGCATAGCGGTGCCCCTCGACGTCAAGCCCCTGCACCATGTTCGTCACCTCGGTCTGCTGGATGAAATTCTTCGGCGTACCGCCGCCGACGTAGATGACCATCGAGGGCTTCAGCGCGGCGATCCGCGCCGTCTCCTCGACGTCGCCGATCATGTCGAACATGACTTTCGGGCGAAGCCCGGCGAGGCCGATTCCGATCGACGAGTCGCCGATCGCGGGGCAATAGACGGGCACGCCCTTCCGGTACGCGGTACTGAGTATCCCCTGCTCGCCTTTCGACGCGCGCGCCGCCTCCTTCCCGAGGAGGTTGAGGAACTCGCGCGTCGTATAGGGCCGATCCGAGAGCGTCTTCGCGGCCCAGGCGCCGACGCGCTTGTCGAGTCTCACGAAACCGTCCTCGTCGGCGTACGTGTCGTAGATGCGGTCGATCTTGTGGCTGCGCAGCTCGACGTCGTCGGCGTTGGCCGAGCCGAGGAAATGGCGGCTCCCGGTCGTCTCGTAGAGATCGTGGTACAGGTTGGCGCCCGTCGACACGACGACGTCGATGAGACGCTGCTCCATGAGGGTGACGAGCACCTTGCGCATCCCCGCCGGCACCATCGCCCCGGCGAGGCCGAGCCACACGATGATGTCGTCGTCGAGCGCGTCAGCCCATATCTTCGCGGCGGACGCGAGCTGCCGACCCTGGAAGCTGCACCCCTCGAGACCCTCGAGGAGCTCGCTGCACGTCATGCCGGGGCGCACCTCGATCGGCCGCGTCGGATGCGACAGGTATTTCCGCTTCACGTGCGTTCTCCTTCCTTCAGGTACCGGGCGAGCGCCTCGGCCACGAGCTTCGCCGCGATGAAGTTCGACGCCTCATCTCCCTCGGTCGGGCAGAGCTCGACCGCATCCATCGCGACGACCTTTTTCCGCGAGAACACGTACGAGAGGATCTCCATCGTCTCGTCCCATCGGAGCCCGTCCGGCTCCGGGGTGCCGACCGAGCGGACGATCGACGGATCGAGCGCGTCGAAGTCGACGGAGAGATACACCGAATCGGGCAGCGCCCGAATCGCCCGTCGGGCCGCGTCGTCCCAGAAATGAAAGGCCCCGATCCGCTCGCTCGAGCGCAGGAACTCGCGCTCCTCGCGCGAGTAGCTCCGCACGCCCACCTCGACGATCGGCCCGTACTCCAGCGCGTTCCGCGCCGCGCAGGCGTGGTTCTCCTTTTCGCCGAGGTAGCTCTCGCGGCAGTCCGCGTGCGCGTCGAGCCACACGATCCCGATCCCCTCGGCCTGGAGACCGCGCAGGATCCACGGGGTGATCGAATGCTCTCCCCCGATGAAGCAGGGGAGCGCCGTCTTGAAGAGCTCGCGGTTCTCGGCGACGAAGGCGACGAGCCCGTCGCGCTCGGTGATCCCCGGGTCGAGCGTCACGATCCCCGTCCCCTCGAGGTCGACGTCGATGGAGGCGTTGTACAGCTCGACCTGGAGCGAGGCGTTCATGATCCTCGCCGGGGCGAGCGCGGCGCCTTTCCCGTACGTCGTGCTCCATTCAATGGGAACAGGGATCACGTACGCGCGATCCCTGCCCGTGCCGGAGACTTCCTGCCCGAGAAAATCAAAGCTTCGTTTCATTCATCGATTCTTGTAGGAGCAGAAGACGGCCGCGGCCACCACCGAGGTCCACAACCCGTCCTTCCCCAACGCCGTCTGAGTGATGTTCGTCGTGCGCACGATCTGGCCCGCGATCTTCCATTCCTGCTTGCGCTCGTTCCACGCGCGGGTGAGATCGATCTCGATGCCGAGCGTGGAGGCGAGCATCGTCGCGGCAAGATCTTCGGTGTAGTCGCCGAGCTCCTCCTGCCGCTTGCCGAATTCGTGGTGCTCCGATATGTATCCGTACTTCTTCCGGTCCGAAGGCACCGCGATGCCGATCGCCGACCCGAGGAGCCGGTTGCGCTCGTCCGTGTGATTCGCGCTGAGCACGCAGTACACGACCTCCCCCCCCGTGAGCATGGAGATGCCCCTCGTGCGGGGGATGAGAACGCAGTGAGGCGGGAAGATGCTCGATACCTTGACGATGTTGAACTGCGCGATCCCCGCGCGCCGGAGCGCGAGCTCGAAGCTCGTCAGCTTCTCCTTGTGCCTGCCGACTCCCCGCGTCAGGAAGACTTTGTCAGGAGTTCTCCCCTCCATCGTCAACCCCTCTCGATCGGGTGGGTGCCGGGAAACGATCGTCCGACGTGCGAGACCGCGCCGCGGCCGTATGCGAACGAAGAACCGATAGAAGTATGCCCGCCGCGCCCCCCTTGTCAACGGTAAAATAAAGGCGGGAACGGTTCACACCGTTCCCGCCATGATCACGATTCCAACAATCGAGACGCGGAGCTGCTATCTCTTCCGCGCTTTCCTCTTCGCCTTGGCTTTCTTGGCCTTGGCTTTCACTTTCCGCCTCGGTTTGGCCTTCACCTTTCTTTTGGCCTTCGCTTTGGTCTTGGCTTTCTTCTTGCCTTTGGCTTTTGCTTTCGTAGGCATGTGCTTCACTCCTTTGTGAAAGTTGAAAGCCCGCCATCGCCTTCGTGCTTACACCGTTTCAGATTGTCGACGCCCGTGATGTCGTCCGGCGTAAGCATCTATTTAAAGTTGTGCAGATGGTATTCATTCGATAAAAAAAGTGTCAACACATTTTTAGAAATTCACAAAATATTTTTACGCGCTCTCGCTCGTGACGCGAGCGTCGCGTCGACGTCCCGCCGATTGACATGGCCGCGCGCGCGCTGGTATAGTTCCCCCCGACCGCGCGCACGAACATCACCCGTCACCGAGAGGACCGCGCGATGAAGAACGAAGCAACGTTCATGAAGACCGAGGAAGCGCTCGTCGCGTTTCTCCACGAGAGGCTCGAGGACGTCTTCGAGCCGTACGATCGAATCGCCGTGAAGCTCCACATGGGCGAGCCGGGGAACCGCTACTTCATCCCCGCCTCCTTTACCGCGCGGATCGTCGCCGTGCTCCGCGAGCGCGGCTGCAACCCCTTCGTCTTCGATTCGCCGGTCGTGTACGCCGGGCCGCGGAACAAGGTCGACGGATACCTCCGCGCCGCCGCCGAGCACGGCTACACGAGAGAGGCGCTCGGCGTCCCGATCGTCGTCTCGAATCGAAGCACGCCGCTCGCCGGCGCGCGCATGACGTACCACGCCTCATCCGAACCGCTCGAGGCGGACGGGGTGCTGCTCCTCACCCACGTCAAGGGCCACATCGCGTGCGGCATGGGGGGAGCGATCAAGAACGTCGGGATGGGATGCATGGCGAAGGAGACAAAGGGCGCGATTCACAACGGCGGCGAGCCGGTCTACACGGAGGGCTGTACGCAGTGCGGCGCGTGCGTCGAGAGCTGCCCCACCGACAACGTCAGGCTCGAGGGGGACGCGCCGCGCTTCGGCTGCACGTGGTGCCCCGGATGCAGCAACTGCGCGATCGCCTGCCCCGCGCACTGCATCGTTCCTCGCGTCGGCACGTTCGACGAGCTCCTCGCCGAAGGGGCGGTGCTCGCGCATGACCGCTTCAAGAAGCGGTACGCGGTGAACGCGCTGAGGAACATCTCGAAGCTGTGCGACTGCATCGCCGACTCGGGGCCGATCATCCTCGACGACGTCGGGTTCGTGTGCGCGGACGACATGCTCTCGGCCGACCTCGCCTCGCTCGAGATGGTGCGAAGCGCGTCGGGGCGCGAGGATCTCTTCGCCGAGCACACGAAGCACTCCTCGTGGGAGCACGTTCGCGCGGCGGCGCGGTACATGGGACGCGAAGCGACGGTGTCGATCAAGCCGATCACCTGAGCGGCGCCGGGGGAGAGTTCATGCACGCGATCATCGACATACTCGCCGGAAATCAGATCATCCTCCTCTTTACGGTCATCGGGCTCGGGTATCTCATCGGGAGCATCCGCATCGCGGGATTCAGCCTCGGCGTCGCCGCCGTCCTCTTCGTCGGCATCGCCTTCGGGGCGATCGACAGCCGGCTCGCGCTCCCCGAGTACATCTACGTCATCGGGCTCGTCCTCTTCGTGTACGCGATCGGCATCCAGTCCGGGACGGGGTTCTTCGCCTCGTTCCGCAAGCGCGGCCTCCGCGTCAACGCGATCGCCATCGCGATCCTCGCCGCCGGCGCCGCGGTCACCGTCGTCCTCAAGGGCGCCCTGCATCTCTCCGCGCCGAGCACCGCGGGGCTCTTCTGCGGCGCGCTGACGAGCACGCCGGCGCTCGCGGCCACCGTCGAGACGATCGGGAACATTTCCCGCAACATGCCGGGACCGGCCGCGGCGCTCGCCCTCAAGAGCCCCGTCGTCACGTACGGTCTCGCCTACCCGTTCGGCGTCCTCGGCGTCATCGTCTGGTTCTTTCTCTTCGTCAAAATCTTCAAGATAGACTTCGCGCGGGAGGAGGCCGAGCGCTCGCGGGAGTCCGGCACGGGCTCGATCCTCAGTCTCACCTTCCGCGTCACGAACCCCGCGATCGCGGGGAAGAAGGTCTCCGAGGTCCTCGGCCTCCTCGGCGAGCCGGGCTTCGCGCTCAGCCGCGTCAAGAAAGGAGACGCAGTCTCGGTCGCCTCGCCCGACACCGTTCTCTCCGCCGGGGATCAGATCGTCGCCGTCGGAAGCGGCCAGGCGCTCGAGCGCGCCCGGGTCCTCTTCGGCGAGCAGGCGCGCGAGCACCTGCCCGAGGAGCCCCGGTGGATCTCGTACCGCCGCATCTTCGTTTCGAACCGGGACGTGATCGGGAAAACGATCCGCGAGCTCGAGCTCCACGCACGGTACGAGGCGACGGTCACGCGGCTCCGGCGCGGCGACGTCGACTTCGTCCCGTCGCTCGATACGGTGCTCGAGTCGGGGGACCGGATCAGGGTCGTCTCGCGGACCGAGAACCTCGAAGCGGTCTCGAAGTTCTTCGGCGACTCCATCCGCTCGATATCGGAAACCGATTTCCTCTCGCTCTCGCTCGGCGTCGTGCTCGGCGTGTTTCTCGGCATGGTCCCGCTGCCGCTCCCGAACGGGATGACCTTCCGGCTCGGCTTCGCGGGAGGCCCCTTGATCGTCGGTCTCATCCTCGGAAAGCTCGAGCGGACGGGACCGATCATCTGGGGCATGCCCTTCACGGCCAACCTCGTCCTGCGTCAGGTCGGACTCGTCTTCTTTCTCGCGGCGATCGGCACGAAGGCGGGGCCCGGGTTCGGCGAAACCTTTCGGTCGGGCGGTTGGGCCCTCATCGCGGCG
>JBGPBA010000063.1:0-6381 GCA_041481005.1 Candidatus Krumholzibacteriia bacterium
AAATAATCCACGAGCGCTTCCCGCATGCGCGCGACTTCTTTCAGGCGGGAGTAAGTCTCGGAAGGCTCGAGGGTCAGATCGATCAGCTCGAGGGCGCGCTCGAAGGCCCTTTGACTATATTGCGGATTGTTCTTCGAGCGCCACGCAAGGGCGCGCTCCACTTCGCTGCCGATATTCGCCATCTTCTCGAGGAATGGGATTTCCTTCCAGCGCCCGGCAGCGAGGCCCTTGTGCTGATAACTCAACGCTTAATCCTCTTCGCAACTACCTGAACTATCCTCTCGCGAAGCTGTGCGCTGTCGACACCTCGGCTGTTGTTTCCCTGAGTCGGGCGCATATTGATCATAGAATCGAACTCCACGAAATCATCGCCCTTGATTCCCGGATACAGATTGATTCCCCAGAGGTTTTCCTGCCTCGATCCGTCTTCGAGGAGCAGAGCCTCCAGATCTGAATGAAGCTCCGCGTCGATCGCAATGAGCTCGCGATCGACATCGACGACCGCCTTCACCAGGTCGCCGAAGGTGGCGGCGGCCATGCGCTCCAGCTCTTCAATTGTCAACTGTCTCCTCACGATTTCCACGAGCATCGATCCCTTTCCTGCGGCTGAACCTCGCGCCGATTGTCTTGGGGATTATAGAGAAAAGCCGGGCCGTAGCAAGTCGTAATCTCGTGGGCCGGGCCGCCGCGCAGCGGCTTTTTGACGTTGCGCCTGGCCGAATTTCATGTAATATCCGTTGATATAGGTTGTTACGACTATGGAAAAAGACCTTTCACAACTCAGCATCGACCCTTCGCGGCGCGAGCGCAGGGGCCCCGGGAAGCGATTCATCATCGCCATCCTCGCAGCCCTCGCTCTCGTCGTTGTCGCCGTCTTCGCCGTCGTCTTCGCGAGGCGCGCGCCCGAGGTGGAGACCGCCGCCGTTCGCGAGGCGGGCTCGGCGCAGGCTGCCGTCCTCAACGCGAGCGGCTACGTCACGCCGCGCCGCCGCGCGACCGTCTCGGCGAAGGTGACGGGCAAGATCAGAGACGTCCTCATCGACGAGGGGATGCACGTCGATTCGGGACAGGTGCTGGCGCGCCTCGACGACGTCGACGCCGTCGCCTCGCAGCGGGCCGCCACGGCGGATCAATCGGTCGCCGCCGCGGCCGTCAACGACGTCGAGGTGCAGCTCGTGAACGCCCGCCGCACGCTGGAGCGGGACAAGGGCCTGCGCGCGCGCGAATTCGTGAGCCAGGAGGTCCTCGACAACGCTGAAACGGCCGTCGCGAGCCTCGAGGCGCAGGTCGCCCTCGCGCACGAGCGGATCGGCGCGGCCGATCGCGCCGTCGACATCGCCCGCCAGAACGTGGAGAACTGCGTCGTCCGCGCGCCGTTCGCCGGCATCGTCGTGTCGAAGGACGCCCAGCCCGGGGAGATGGTCTCCCCGATTTCGGCGGGGGGCGGCTTCACGAGAACCGGCATCGCGACGATCGTCGACATGCGCTCGCTCGAGATCGAGGTCGACGTGAACGAATCGTACATCGCCCGCGTCATGGCGGGCCAACGCGTCGAGGCGGTGCTCGACGCCTACCCCGACTGGCGCATTCCGGCGAAGGTCCGCACCGTGATTCCGACGGCCGACCGCGAGAAGGCGACCGTCAAGGTCCGCATATCGTTCGACGCGCTCGATCCGCGGATTCTCCCCGACATGGGGGTAAAGGTATCGTTCCTCGAGAGCGCGACCGACACGACGGCCGCCCACGTCACCCTCGTCCCGAAGGACGCCGTTCGAAGCGAAGGGAGCGAGCGGTACGTCTACGTCGTGAGGGACGGCCGGGTCGATCGGCGCGTCGTTCAGGCGGGCCGCGATCGCGGCGGCGACGTCGAGATCGCCTCGGGCCTCAGACGCGGCGAGTGGGTCGTCGTGCGCCCGGGCGGAGCGTTCCGGGACGGCACGAGGGTTTCGGTCGCGAACAGGTAACAGAAAAAAGGAGCAACATGGTTCGCATAGATGGGAGCGGCTCGGGAGCCCTCGTCGAGATCAGGAGCCTCGACAAGAAATACCGCCGCGGCGGCGAAGAGATCGACGTGCTGCGCGGCTTGAATCTCGACGTCGACCAGGGGGAGTTCGTCGCCTTCATGGGCCCGTCGGGCTCGGGCAAGACGACGCTCCTCAACCTCATCGGCGGCCTCGATACGCCGACGGCCGGCACCGTGCGCATCGCAAGAGAAGAGATCAGCGGCCTCTCCGGACGCCGGCTCGCCGCGTGGCGCGCTCGCAACATCGGCTTCATTTTTCAAATGTATAATCTGATCCCGGTCCTCACCGCCTTCCAGAACGTGCAGCTCCCGCTGCTGCTGACGGGCCTCTCGAAGTCCGAGCGCCGCGCGCACGTCGAGGCGGCCCTCGAGCTCGTTGGCCTTTCGGACCGCGCGAAGCACTACCCGCGACAGCTCTCGGGCGGCCAGGAGCAGCGCGTGGCGATCGCGCGGGCCATCGTGGCGGATCCGACGATTCTCCTGTGCGACGAGCCCACCGGAGACCTCGACCGCGCCTCCGGCGACGAGATCCTCGACATCATCAGCCGCCTCTCGAAGGAGTTCAAGAAGACGATCTTCCTCGTGACGCACGATCCCGTCGCCGCGAAGCGTGCGGGCACGCAGCTCCTGCTCGACAAGGGGACGCTCCTCGGGCGGGGCGCCGAGGGGTCGTCCGGTCCCGCGCCGGGGGATCGCAGGAGATGAAGTTCCTCCACCTCATCCTCGTCAACCTCCGACGCAAGAAGACGCGCACCGCGCTCACCATCGGCTCGTTCATGGTCGCCCTCTTTCTCTTCGGGGTCCTCATGACGATCAAGACGGCGCTCGGCTCGGGCGTCGACGTCGCGGGAGCCAACCGGCTCGTCGTGCGAAATCGCGTGTCGCTCATCCAGCCGCTCCCCATCGCATACCGTGACCGGATTCTCCAAGTTCCGCACGTCACGCACGCTACCTTCGCGACCTGGTTCGGCGGGTACTACCAGGACATGAAGAACTTCTTCCCGAACTTCGCGATCGACGTCGGGAGCTACCGCAGCGTATACCCCGAGTACAAGTTCCCGGAGGAGCAGTGGCGGGCCTTCGTCGAGGACCGCGAAGGGTGCGTCATCAGCCCGCCGCTCGCCAAGAAGTTCGGCTGGAAGATCGGCGACCGGATCCCGCTCACCGCGACAATCTGGACGGGAACGTGGGAGTTCAACGTCCGCGCGATATACAACACCGACCGCAAAGAGCTGACGACCCCCGAGCTCTGGTTCCACTACGACTACCTCGACGAGCGGCGCACGTTCTTCAAGGGGCTCGTCGGATGGTACGTCGTCTCGGTCGACGATCCGGGGAACGCCGTTTCCGTGGCCGCCGCGATCGACGAGCGTTTCGGCAACTCCCCCTGGGAGACGAAGGCCGAAACGGAAAAGGCATTCGCGGCGGGCTTCGCGAACCAGATCGGCAACATTCGCCTTCTCATTCTCTCGATCGGGTCAGTCGTGTTCTTCACGCTGCTCCTCGTGACGGGAAACACGATGGCGAGCGCGATCCGGGAGAGGTCCAACGAGCTTGCCGTGCTCAAGACGATCGGCATGAACGACTCGACGGTTCTCGTTCTCGTCATGGCCGAGTCGGTCATCGTGGCGGCGATGGGCGGGGCCGCCGGCCTCCTTCTCGCGAAACTCTTCACGCTCCGCGGGGATCCGACGGGAGGCATGCTCCAGAACTTCTACTTCGCTCCGCGGTTCATCGCCCTCGGGTTTGCGCTCGCGCTCGCCGCGGGCGCGGCAGCCGGGATACTTCCCGCGATCGGCGCCATGCGCCTCAAGATCGTCGACGCCTTGAGGAGGGTGTGAGGATGGCGATCCCGCTCGAGTACAACGTCCGGAGCACCGTCACGCGCTGGCCTTCCACCCTCGTGGCCGTCCTCAGCATCGCGGGGACCGTCGCCGTGTTCATCGTCATGCTCGCGATGGCGAAGGGTTTCCAGGCGACGCTCGTGTCGGGCGGCTCGACGCGGAACGCGATCGTGCTGCGCGGCGGAGCGGGCAGCGAGATGATGAGCGCCCTGACGCTCGAGCAGGCGCGCGTCATCGCCGATGCGCCGGGGGTGGCGCGGTCGGCCGCCGGCGATCCCCTCGTCAGCGACGAGGTGGTCGTCATCGGCGCCTTCCCGCTCGCCGGGACGGGCTCGGACGCCAACGTTCAGATCCGCGGCCTTTCCCCGATCGTCCTCGAGGTGAGACCGAACGTGCGCATCGTCGAAGGGCGGTTTTTCCAGCCGGGGCTCACCGAGCTCGTCATCGGGCGCAACGTACCGACCACCTACGCCGGATTCACCCCCGGCTCGACCGTCCAGTTCGGCGGCGGCACTTGGAAGATCGTCGGCGTCTTCGACGCGGGCGGGAGCTCCTTCGACTCGGAGATCTGGTGCGACGCGAGCGTCCTCGACGAGCTCTACAAGCGCCCCGTGAACATCTTCCAGTCGGTGACCGCGCGTCTCCAATCCCCCGACAGCCTCAGCGCCTTCAAGGGCGCCGTGACGACGAACCCGCGCCTCACGGTCGACGTCTTCCGCGAAACGACATGGTACGCCGAGCAGTCGCGGGGAGTCTCGATGATCATCAGGGTGCTCGGCTTCCTCATCGCGGCCGTCATGGCGGTCGGGGCGGTCTTTGCGGCGCTCAATACGATGTACTCGGCGGTCGCGGCGCGCTCCGCGGAGATCGCGACGCTGAAGGCGCTCGGCTTCAGCCCCGGGAGCGTCGTCGCCTCCTTCGTCGCCGAATCGGTCGTCATCGCCCTCGCCGGAGGCGCCGTGGGGTCGCTGGCCGCGCTTCCCTTCAACGGCTTCACGACGGGGACGATCAACTGGTCGAGCTTCTCCTACCTCGCCTTCTCCTTCCGCGTGACTCCCGCGATCGTCGCGAGCGGGCTCGTATTCTCGCTCATCATGGGAGTGGTCGGCGGGCTCCCGCCCGCCGTGCGCGCGGCGCGGCTCCCCGTCATCGTCGCCCTGAGAGAGCTCTAGACGATCTCGAGCGCACTCTCGGCGCCATCGGGCTTCAGGTGTTGCGCGCATCCGCGAGTCGGTGGTATAATCGCGCCAATCCAAAGCCAATAGCCGGGGCAGGTCGATTGAGCTCATGAGAAAAACTGCCGACTTTCTTTCGAGTCCCTGGATGCTGACGTGCGTTCCGCTGGCTCTATTCTTGTCGCTGGCTCTCGTCTGTTACCACTGCACCGTCGACGACGCCTTCATCTCCTTCCGATACGCGCGGAACCTGGCCGAGGGACACGGATTGGTTTTCAACGTCGGCGAGCGGGTCGAAGGGTTCTCTAATCCGCTCTGGGTTCTTATCCTGTCATTGGCCTCCGCCGCCGGGATCAACATCGTAACGGCGTCAAAGCTGATCGGCCTCGGATGCGGAGCGCTCACCCTCGTGCTTCTCATGCGCCTGTGCCGGGGAGCGCTCTCTCTGTCCCGCGTCGCGACATTCGCCGCTCTGTGCTACGCAGCCACGAACATCAGCTTTGTGTACTATGCGATCTCGGGTCTGGAGACGGCGTTCTATACGGCCGCGATGGTCCTCATGATCTATCTTTTGAACGAGAGAAAGGAAACGTCGGCTGGCGCCGTCTGCGCGGTGCTGGCTCTGACGCGCCCCGAGGGAATTCTCTACGTGATACCGCTCGTCCTCGGCTGCCTTTTCAACGGATGCAGCATCCGCAAGCTCCTCGTCGTTATCGGTATCCCGATAGCCGCCTACGGGGCGTACGCTTCCTTTCGCCTGGTGTATTACGACACCCTTTTTCCGAACTCGTACCATGCCAAAATCGGCGCCTATCCCGCGTCGATCGCTCGGCCGGCGTCCCGGGCTGAAGTGTTCGCACGGTACACCTGGAAGACATCGACCGTGGAATGGCCGCTCCTGCTCGTCGCCCTCGCCGGCGCCATCGTGTTTCTCAGGAAGAGGACCGCCCCGATGCTCGCCGCCATTGGGGCCGCCGTCTTCTTTGTGTGGTACAGCAAGGGCGACTGGATGAGCTTTTGGCGGTTCTACGCGCCGGTGCTGCCCTTTCTCGCCGCGCTCCTCATCGGCGCGCTGGAGTTCGCCCGTCTTCGGCTCGGGCGCTCTTCCCTGGGGAGGGTTTTTCTCGGGATCCTCTTCGTTCCTCTCCTCATGAGCTCCGGGCGAACGGTCGTGAGCATCGACGCGCTTCGGAGCGGCAAGCACTTCAACCCCGCGATGCATTCGCGAACGCACGTTCAAATCGGGCAATACCTCGCGGGCATCAGCTCCGCATCCGACGTAATTGTCGCGAATGAAATCGGCGCTATAGGCTATTACACCGACTGCACCGTTGTCGAC
>JBGPBA010000064.1:0-6366 GCA_041481005.1 Candidatus Krumholzibacteriia bacterium
AACAAGGCGAAGGCGATGAAGGTGCTGCTGGCCCGGCTCCTCGAGCGGGCGCGGCGCGAGCAGGACGCGAAGATCGCCGCGGCGCGCAAGACGATGATCGGCTCGGGCGACCGCAGCGACAAAATCCGCACGTACAATTTTCCGCAGGGGCGGGTGACCGACCACCGCATCGGCCTCACGATCTACAACCTCCGGGGAGTGCTCGACGGCGAGCTCGACGAGATCGTCGAAGGGCTCGCCCTCGCGCACCGCGACGAGCTGCTCGCACGGGAGATGCAGTCGAGCGGGGACGCGGGCGGGGCGTAAGATGCGTGTGGCCGAGCGGTCGAGGAACATCAAGGTCATGGAGGCGCTGAAGCGAGCCGAGGGGTACCTCGCGAAGCACGGCGTCGAGGGGGCCCGGCTGAGCGCGGAGCATCTCCTGGCGAACCGCCTGGGATGCTCGCGCCTCGACCTCTACCTCAGGTTCGACGAGACGCTCGAGGAGACGCTTCTCGGGGCGTACCGCGAGGACCTCGTCAGGCGCGCCGAGCACTACCCGCTCCAGTACATGCTCGGCGAGGTCGAGTTCCTCGGCGCGCGCTTTACGGTCCGCGAGGGAGTTTTCATTCCGAGACCGGAGACGGAGCTTCTCGTCGAATGGATCGAGGAGCTTCTCGGGGACGCCCCCGCGGTCGAGTTTCTCGAATTCGGCGTCGGCTCGGGTGTCATTGCGGGGAGCCTCGCGGCGAGGCACGGGGGCTGGCGGGGCAGGGCGCTCGACGTTTCCCCCGAGGCGGTCTCTCTCGCCCGCGAGAATTTCGAGGCGCTGAGGGTAGCCGACCGCGTGACGGCACTGGTCGCCGACGGCACGAACGCCTCCGAGCTCGGACGCGTGTTCGACCTCTACGTGTCGAACCCGCCGTACGTCCCGAGCGGCGACATTGCGACCCTCCAGGAGGAGGTGTCGCGCTACGAGACCGTTGCGGCGATCGACGGCGGTCCGGACGGACTGCGGTTCTACCCGGCGCTTGCCGCCGAGGGGCTCCGCGCGCTGCGTCCCGGCGGCCTCGTCGCCTTCGAGATAGGCCACGGGCAGGCGGACGCGATCGTGCGGATCCTCGAGACGCTCGGCTACGAGCGCTCGGCGATGCGGCGGGACTACAACAGGCTCGAACGAATGGTGACGGCGTTCGTCCCGCGGGAAGGGGTTGGCGACGATGGATAGCTTTCTCATCAAGGGCCCGTGCCGTCTCGAGGGCTCGGTCAGGGTGAGCGGGGCGAAGAACGCGGTGCTGCCGCTCATGGCCGCATCGCTCCTCACCGGGGGCCGCTGCACGCTCGAAAACGTTCCCGATCTCAAGGACACCCGTACGATGATGGAGCTCCTCGGGCGCTTCGGCGTCACGACGAAGCTCGAAGCCGGGAGTCTCGAGATCGACGCCTCGACGGTCACCTCGTTCGAGGCGCCGTACGATCTCGTGCGGACGATGCGGGCGTCGATCTATGCCTTCGGCCCGCTCGTCGCCCGATTCGGCAGGGCGCGCGTCTCGATGCCGGGCGGATGCGCGTGGGGTCCGCGCCCCGTCGATCTCCATTTGAAGGGGCTCGGCGCCCTCGGCGCGAAGATCAAGATCGAGCATGGCTACATCAACGCCGAGGCGGACCGCCTGCGGGGCGCCGAGATCATTCTCACCATTCCGAGCGTCGGGGCGACCGTCAACATCATCATGGCGGCGGTTCTCGCCGAGGGCCGCACCGTCATCGAAAACGCGGCGCGCGAGCCGGAGGTCGCGGAGCTCGCGCGGGCCCTGAAGGGTGGGGGCGCCCGGATCGAAGGAGAGGGCACCTCCCGGATCGTCATCGACGGCGTGGCCTCGATCGCCCCGTTCTCGCACCGCGTCATCCCCGACCGGATCGAGACGGGCACCTTCGCCGCGGCGGCCGTCATCACGGGCGGGCGTGTCGCGGTCGAGGGCTGCGTTCCCGACCACATGGGCGCCGTCATCGAAAAGCTCGAGGAATGCGGCGCGACGATCACCCGGGGGGAATCGAGCATCACGGTGACGGGCCCGAAGAGCATCAGGCCCGTGAACGTCGAGACCGGTTTCTACCCGTCGTTTCCCACGGACATGCAAGCGCAGATGATGGCGGTGCTTTCCATCGCGAAGGGGACGAGCACGGTGATCGACCGGGTCTACCCGGATCGCTTCACGCACGTCCCGGAGCTGTGCCGTTTCGGGGCCCGGATCACCCGCGATGGGAACGTCGCGGTCGTCGCGGGCGCCGGCAGGCTCGAGGGCGCCCCGGTCATGGCGACCGACATCCGGGCGAGCTCGGCTCTGATCCTCGCGGGGCTCGTGGCGGAGGGGGAGACGAAGATACTGCGCGTGTACCACATCGATCGCGGCTACGAGCGGATCGAGGAGAAGCTCCGGGCGCTCGGCGCCAAAATCGAGCGCGTCACGCGCTGAGCTCGTGCAGCGACCGGGGCCGCCGGGCCCCGCCGCGGGGAGACTGAAGGCGTGCGGACACTCATCATCGGCACATCCGGCCACGTCGACCACGGCAAAACCGAGATCGTGAAGGCTCTCACCGGGCACGACACCGACCGGCTCAAGGAAGAGAAGGAGCGCGGCATCTCGATTGTGCTCGGGTTCGCTCCGATCGACCTCGGGCCGGGCATCACGGCGGGGGTCGTCGACGTGCCGGGCCACGAGCGCTTCGTCAAGACGATGGTGTCGGGGGCGACCGGCGTCGACCTCGCGCTGCTCGTCGTCGCGGCGGACGAAGGGGTCATGCCGCAGACCGAGGAGCACTTCGAGGTGCTTCGCCTCCTCGGCGTGAAGGCGGCCGTCATCGCGATCACGAAGGCCGACCTCGTCGACCGCGAGCTCATGGAGCTCGTCGAGGGCGAGGTGCGCGACCTCGTGAAGGGAACCGCCTTCGAACACGCCGCGGTCGTGCGGACCTCGACCGTGACCGGCGAGGGCCTCGCCGAGCTGCGGGAGATCCTCAGGACCGAGGCGCTCCGCCTCGGCGAGCGCGAGTCGGCGGACTTCTTCCGCATGCCCGTCGACCGCATCTGGACGCGGAGCGGGATCGGCACGATCGTCACGGGAACGACGTGAAGCGGCGAGGTCCACAAGGGGGACGAGCTCGAGGTCGAGCCCGAGGGGCGCGCCGTGCGCGTGCGCGAGGTCCAGAGCTTCGACCGTTCGGTCGAGCGCGCGGCCGCCGGCATGCGGACGGCGCTCGCGCTCCACGGGGTCCGGTTCGACGAGATCGCACCCGGAAGCCAGGTGCTCACCCCGGGGGTGCTGGCGCCCTCGGGCATGCTGAACGCCTATGTCGAGATGAGCACGCTCGCGGGCTCCTCCCTCGTGACCCGCCAGCGCGTTCGCTTTCACCACGCGGCAAGCGAGCTCATCGGGCGGGTCGTCCTCCTCGAGGGGGAGGCGATCGAGGCCGGCGGGAACGGCTACATCCAGATCAGGCTCGAGAAGCCGGCCGTCGCGCGGCGCGGCGATCGCTTCATCCTGCGCTCGTACTCTCCGCAGCGGGTCATCGGGGGCGGAAGAGTCCTCGACCCGACACCGGCGAAGGCGCGCCGCCGCGGCGCCGGCCGGGCGGCGGGCATCCTCATGACGCTCGCGACGGGCACGGACGAGGACGTGATCGTCGCGCTCGCCTCCGAGGGCGGCCGCGCCGGATTCCCCGCCGCCGAGCTTCGCAAGTACGGCTTGCCGGAGGCGCGCGCGCGGGCGCTGGCGGCCTCTCTCGAAAAGGTAGGAAGGCTCGTCGCGATCGAGGGGCGCTTCTTCGAGAGCGCCCTCGCGAAGACGATCGACGAGGAGCTCCGCCGGATGATCGAGACCCGCTCCTCGGCGAACCGGCTCGCCTGGGGGATGGAACGCGAGGAGGCGCGGGAGCGGGCCGGGCTCCGCGAAGGACCGCTCTTCGATTACCTCATGGAGAAGGGGCGCCGCGAGGGGACGCTTTTCTTCAAAGGGGGGCTCGTCCGCGTGGGAAGCGGAGAGCGCGCGCTGTCTCCCGAGGACCGCGCAATCCTCGACGCGCTCGAGGGCCGCGTTCGCACGGCCGGCTTCGCATTCGCCGAGAAGGGCGACCTCCAGAAGATTCTCCCCGACGAAAAGCGCCTCATCTCGTACCTGAGAATACTCACCGAGCAGGGCACGATCGTACGCATCGCCGCCGATGCTTTCATGCACGCGGAGAATTACCGCTCGCTCGTCGCGAAGATCGGCGAGCGACTCGCGGCGACCGGCGCCCTCTCGATCGCCGACTTGAAGGAGCTTTTCGGCTTTTCTCGCAAGTACGCGGTGCCGATCCTCGAATACCTCGACCGCGAAGGGGTGACGAGGCGGGAGGGAGACGTGCGGAAAGCGGGGCCCAAGCTCGCGGAGAAACGGAGCGAACCATGAACGGCATACGGGCTCGAAGGAAAACGAGAATCGTGCTCTACCGGGGCTTTTCCGTGGGGGGTGGAGCGCCCGTCTCGATACAATCGATGACGACGGCGCCCGCCGCCGACTCGACGAAGACGATGCGAGAGATCCGCGCCCTCGCGAAGGCCGGATGCCAGCTCGTGCGCGTCGCGGTGAAGGACGAGCGAGACGTCGCGGCGCTCCGCGCGATCTGCGCAAAAAGCCCCATCCCCGTCATCGCGGACGTTCATTTCGACTACCGCCTCGCCGTCGCGTCGGCGAAGGCGGGGGCGGCCGGCCTTCGCATAAACCCCGGGAATATCGGGGGTCGCGAGAAGGTGAAGCGCGTCGTGGAGGCGGCCGACGCCCTCAAGATTCCGATCAGGGTCGGCGTGAATTCGGGGAGCCTCGAGAAAGGTCTGCGAGGTCTCTCGCGGCGGGACCCCGCCCGGGCGCTCTACGAGAGCGCCATGCGGAGCGCTCGCGACATCGAGGCGATGGGCTTCGGCGACCTCGTCTTCAGCCTCAAGTCGCCCGACGCCCTCGTCACGGTCGAGGCGAACAGACTCTTCGCCGCCGAGACCGATTATCCTCTCCACGTCGGCGTGACGGAAGCGGGCCCGCCGCTCAGCGGCGCCGCCAAATCCGCCGTCGGACTCGCGCTTCTTCTCGCGGACGGCATCGGGGATACGGTTCGGGTGTCCCTTTCGGGGGACCCGGTGCGGGAGATCATCGTCGCCTCGGCGGTCCTCTCGGCGCTCGGCCTTCGCCCCGACATTCCGCAGATTATCTCTTGTCCCACGTGCGGGCGAAGCTGGATTGACGTTGCCGGCACCGCGGAGCGCGTCGAGCGCGAAATCCTCGGGCTCCGCAATGGAATTCGCGTTGCCATAATGGGTTGCGAGGTCAACGGTCCCGGCGAGGCCAAGGAAGCCGATATCGGCATCGCCGGCTCGAGAGGCGGCGCCGTCTTGTTTAAGAAGGGGAAGGTCGTGCGGCGGCTCCGAGGGCGTTTCGCCGAGGAATTTGTCAGAGAGATTCGAGAATTCTCGCGTCCGACGCGAGAGAAATGACGCGGGCTTACCCATTGAAATAGTTGTGGAAAAAGGAATTGGAAAGTGTTATGATGCGACCGTGGGAATATTGGGTTGCTCAAGCTGCCCAGGGGCTGCCTGAGGTTAGTGGGATCAGGTACGTGATTCTCCCACGGAGGGAGGGAGAGGAGGGCTTTTGATGAAGGGCAGCAAGTGGATCCTCGCGCTGGCGATGGTAGCCATCTTTCTCGCCGCGTCGCCGGTTTGGGCGCAGGATCCGTACGCTATGCCGCTCGACAGGATCATCACCACTGGGCACACATCGGTTAAGTTTCAAAACATCGCTTACGACTTCGGTGTCCAAGGCACCTTCAGCATCAGGCTCGAGAGGCTGGATTCGTCTCACGTAAAGCTGACCGTCAAGCTGATCAAGCCGGACGTTCAGCCGCACGTCACGGTTCAATGGGGAACGTTCCAGCAGGCCGACCTCGGGGCTCCCGGACCCGCTGGCGACACGTTCACGCTCAATTCCGAGACCGGGTACGCGGAGAAGTGAAAGGCTGAAACGGCTCCCGTCGCGTCGCGCAAGCTTCCGTTGAAACAACGGGCAAGGCTCGAGGGCTGAGCTCGTTCCCGTCCATCCCGAGTAACTCCACAGAAGGGAATCTTTATCTCGCGCGCGGTCGTCGCGTGCGCGGGGCCGCCGTGCGTCAGAAGGGCTTCTTCTCTTCGGGAAGCTCAGGGCTGACGAAAAGCGTCTTCTCGTGGGTGCACTGCGCCGTCCCCGCTTTCGCCTTCCGCGGCTTTCTCACGTGCCGTTTCTCCGTGTAGATAACGGGGACCGTCCTCGAGTGGCGGGCCTTGCTGAAGTATGCCGCGATGGAGGCGGCCGTCTCGATGACCGT
>JBGPBA010000065.1:0-6297 GCA_041481005.1 Candidatus Krumholzibacteriia bacterium
CTGCACGTTGCGATCACGGCGCGCCTATTTCCCTTTCTCGGTCACCGGTTTCCCGCACTCTTTGCAGAACTTCGATTCGGCCGGAATCTCCGCCCGGCAGCTCGGGCAGCGAATCGCCTCGAGCACCGCCGTGCCCCCGCCCTTCGTTGCCTGCGCGATCATCCCCGGCATCATGAAACCGAGCCCCGCACCGAGGCCGATTCCCATCCCCCCGGCCGCGGCCGAGCCGGCGCCGTCCGGGCTCGCCGCCGCGTCCCCGATCGCCTTCGCCGCTTTGTACTTGAAGAAACGGTCGAGGTCGCCGACCGCCTCGAGACCGCTCCGCTCGTCGATCATCCGCTGCACTTCGGGGGGAGGCGTGATCGAGCTCAAGTAGAAATCCCGGAGCTCCATCCCGTACTCCGTAAAGTCGTCGGCGAGGCGGCGCTTGATCTCGACGGCGAGCTCGTCATACGACCGCGGGAGGTCGAAGATCGTGTCGAGCTTCTCGCCGAAGAGATCGTTGATGCGCGCCACGATGACGTCACGGAGATAGTCGCCGATCATCTCGCTCGTGTAGAAACCCTGCGTGCCGACGACCGTATTGACGAAGAGCACCGGCTCGACGATCTTGAAGGTGTACACGCCGAAGGCGCGCAGCCGCACCAATCCGAGCGAGCTGTCCTTGAATGCGACCGGGTCCTTCGTTCCCCATTTTTGGTTGATGAATGTCTTCATGTTGACGAAAAAGACTTCCGCCCTGAAGGGACTCTTGAATCCCCATGGGAGCGAGAGGGCCTTCGTCACGAGCGGCAGGTTTTTCGAGACGAGGGTGTGCCGGCCGGGACCGAAGACGTCGAGCCCTTTGCCGTCCTTGAAAAAGACCGCCATCTGGCTGTCGCGAACGACGAGCTGCGCGCCGACTTTGATCTCCGCCGAGCCCTCGGGCGGAATACGGTGCGCGATCTCGACCCCCGAAAGGTCGAACCATTCGAGCAACTCCATGAACTGCGACATACATCCCTCCCGCTTGAAGATTTATCTATCGAAATGGCAAGAAGTTGGCGTACCCGCCCAAAGAGGGGAATACTGAGCAAGGGGAATGCCAAACGGAGGGACCCCGGCGCGAGCGCGTCATCGCGATTGCCCGGCTGTATCTTCTTTGAGCGAGCGGCGATTACGGGTATACTCGCCTCCTGGGGTACCGGCGGGGCCGCGCCCGGCCGCGCGGTGGCGTTTCTCCTTCGAAAGGAGCCGGCAGATGTATCTCTTCGCGGGATTCGGAATCAGCATCATCTTCATATTCGTATTCATGGTCATCATCAGCGGTCTTCTCATGTGGATGGCGGCGAAAATATCGAGGGTCGAGAAGGCGAGCTTCACGCGCGCCCTCACCGCGGCGGTCGCCTCTTCTTTCGTGTCGGTCCTCGCCGCGGTCATGTTCGGACTTCTCCCGGGCAGCGAGAATTTCTTCGGGTTCGTCGTGGGCCTCCTCCTATCGATCATCGTCATCAAGGTCTCGTTCGGCACGAACTTCGGGAAGGCGCTCCTCGTGTGGATCTTCGACCTCCTCGGCGCGATCTTGGCGATCGCGCTCACCGCGATGATCACGGCGAGCGCCTTTATGCACCACTGACGCGGGTGGTGGACGCCGCGCCACGGGTATTGTCGCGCCGTCGGCGCGACAGAGCCGCAGGGGCCGCCCCGCTATGCGATTTCCCTGTAATATCCCTCGATCTCGCGGGTAAGCTTCTCGGGTGAGAGATGTTCGAGGTAGAACTGGCGCGCGTGCGCTCGAAGGTCGGAGAGCGGGCCCGCCCCCAGGGCCTCTTCGATCTTTTTCGCCAGATCGTCGACGTTGGCCGTTTCGAAGAGACGCCCGTTCCACCCGTCCGTGATCAGCTCGCTGTTCCCGCTGATGTCGCTCGCGATGACGGGCTTTCCGAGGGCGAGGTACTCGACGAGAACGAGCGGCGTTCCTTCGGAGAGAGACGGGATGAGAAAGAAATCGGAAACCGACCAGATATCCTCGATCGGCTCGTAGTAGTTCAGGTACGTCACGTACGCCTTGCCGACATCCTCTGCGCGCAGCACCTGCGCGTCGCCCTTCGCGCCGACGATGAGCAGGTTGACCCTGAGTCCGCCGCTGTTGATCCGGTCGACCGCGTCCATAGCGACGCGATGGCCTTTCAGCTTGTCGATCCGTCCGACGATCGTGAAGACGGGTTTGTCGTTCGAGATCCCGATCTTCTTCCTGACCGCCGCGGGGTCGCGCGCGGCGACGTTCCGGAGCGGCGTCTCATCGATGATCGGATAGATCAGCTTGCATTTCAGGTCGTTCTCCTTCGAGGGCCCGAGCAGCGATCGCTCGCGCTCGAGTATCGCCCGCGAGATCGAGAGATTGAGCTTCGCTCTCTTGAAGACGAGCGACTCGAAGAACAGGTGTCTTCTTCTCTTCCACAGGCCGAGCCCGTAGTTCGAGGTGACGAGCGGGATTCCCGTGAGGAGCGAGAGGAAATAGGCGTATCGATAAAACCAGTAATTGTGCCCGTGAATGACGTCGATCCCGTGCTTCCTGCAGAAGAAAGCGCCGTAGGGGAGGCTGTAGAAGAACCGCTTCGGCGTGCACTTCAGCTCTTTGATCGAAACGGGAAGCCGATGGTAGCGCTCCTTGAGCGGCCCGTCATCCCGGCCGACGAAGAGGAAGTGCTCGAATCGGTCGAAGTCGGCCTGGCCGAGGAAATTGAGCAGATACGATTCGATGCCCCCGCTGAAAAAGGAGCTCGTGACGTGCAGAATCCTAATCTTCCGCCCCATTACCGAATCTCTCGAGGACGGCCCGGTAGTCTTCTTCCCGCCCGATGTCGTACCATGCTCCCTCGAATCGATAGACGTTGATCGGCTCGTTCACGGCGATGAGCCGCTTGATGAGCGTCGGAAAATCAAAGTACTGATTTCTCGGGATGTGGCCGGTGACGCGCTTGTTCAGGACGTATATGCCCGTGCTGACGTCGAAATGATACGTCGGCTTCTCGATATAGTCGCGCACGGTGTTGTCCTTCAAATCGAGCACCCCGAGCGTGAGCTGGACCTCCTTGCGGTAGGAACAGATCGTCACGCCGCAGCCGCTCGCGCGGTGGCGGTCCACCAGATCGCGGAAGCTCAAATCGGCGAGGACGTCGCCGTTCGTGACGATGAACTCGTCGTCGAGGTTCGGGATGACCCCGAGGCACCCGGCCGTTCCGAGCGGCTCCGTTTCGACAAAGTACTCTATCTCGACGCCAAGCCCCTTCCCGTCTCCGAAATACGCCTGGATGATGCCGGCCAAATATCCCACGGTCATGACGATGCGCGTGACGCCGCTCTCGACGAGCTTGTCGATGATCACGCCGAGGATCGGCTTTTCGCCGATCGGCATCATCGGCTTCGGCAGAATCGTCGTGTACGGCCTCAGCCGCCTTCCCTTTCCTCCGGCCAGAATGACCGCCTGCATGCATGCTCCTTACACGTGATATGCCCTCGAATCGTCGGGTGGGTTGGATTTGAAAAAGGCGATGATCTCCGTGAGTCCCCGCTCGAGATCGAAGGTCGGGGCCCAGCGGAGCAGTTCCTTCGCCCTCGTGTTGTCGCACAGGAGCTCGAGCACCTCGCTCTTCTCCGGGCGGATTCTCTCCCGTTCCTCGACGAGAGAGAGCTTCGTGCCGAGGATTCGCTCGACGGCGCCGATCACGTCCTTGATCGAGTAATAGACGCCCGTTCCGACGTTGATCGTCTCGCCGCGCAGGTCCGAGCGCCCCGCCGCGGCCAGATAGGCGTTCGCCGTGTCGGTCACGAACGTGAGGTCCCGCTTCGGATGCAGCGAGCCGATGCGGACCGTCTTCGACGCGAGCGCCTGCGTCACGATCGTCGGCACGACCGCGCGAAGCGACTGGCGCGGTCCGAAGGTATTGAACGGGCGTATCGTCGTGGCGTTGAGGTCGAACGATCTCACGTAGCTTTCGACGAGCTTGTCCGCCCCGATTTTCGACGCGGAGTACGGGGATTGGCCCTGGAGCGGGTGCTTCTCGTCGATCGGCGTGTAGAGCGCCGTACCGTACACCTCGCTTGTCGACGTGTGCAGGAAATGAGCGACGTTGTTTCTCAGGCACGCATTCAACAGATTGACCGTGCCGATGATGTTGGTGTGGACGTAGCTCACCGGAGCGACGTACGAATACGGAATGCCGATCAACGCGGCGAGATGAAAAATGACGTCGATCCCTTTGGTCGTTGTTTCGCAGAAGTACTCGTCGCGGACGTCCCCGAAGACGACCTCGGTCTCCGAAAGCACGTCCTTCGGGACGTACCGTAGATTCGCGACGTTTCCCGTCGAGTTGTAATGGACGAGCGCCTTCACCGAGTACCCGCGCCGGACGAGCGCCTCGACCAGATGGCTTCCGATGAAACCTGCCGAGCCCGTGACGAGCGCGCGCTTCATCGATGCGTCAGTTCCCATACTCCTCCGTCATGATTGCCTCGAGCGATTTTCGCATATCGTACGCCGGCGACCAGCCGGTATCGAGCATTTTCTTGTTCGACCCGACCTGATAGTTGATCCCTTCCTTCACGCTGTCGTCGCGCGGCTCGAGCGGGAGCTCGGGCGTTCCGAGGATTCTCTTGAGATGCTCGATCACCTCGCCGATGGAAGTTCCCGTGCCCGTGCAGACGTTGTACGTTTCGCCCCCGAGCCCCTTCTCGACGAGGACGGAGAGCGCCGCGCAGGCGTCGTCGATGAATATGAAATCCCTGATCGCGTTCAGTGTCTTGAGCCGCACCGTCGGCGTCTCGCCCTTCCGGTACGCGAGGATGCGCTCGATGATCGCGGGGAGAAAGAACTCCTTGCTCTGATGCGGCCCGATCACGTTGAAGAGCCGCGCGATGACGACGTGTTGTCGCGGAGCGTAGCTGAGCCCGACCCTTTCCTGTACGTACTTGGCCTTTGCATACGAGTTTGCCGGAAGGCAGCGAGAGCCTTCGTCGACCGGATTCTTCGAGCTCCGGTACACCGCGCTCGAGCTGCAGACGACGATTCTCGGATCGAGCCGGAGCTCTTTCGCGGCTTCGTGCAGATTGAGCTGGACGAGGACGTTGCTCTCGTACATCTGGGCTTCGTTTCGGGCCGTGTGATACGACATGCCGGCGAGGTTCACGATGGCCTCGGGCCTGCACGCGTCAACGACCCGCAGCGTCGTTTCATAGGGAATGAGATCCAGAAACCGCGTGTCGAGGCCGTCCAGCTCGGTGACGATCTCATGGCGGTCCGAGAACATTCGGACGAACCGATTCCCGATGAATCCAGTGGAGCCAAGTACCAGCAGTCTCACTCTCGAAAACCTCTCGGTCCGGCGCCGCGAGAGAAGCTTCGGATCGCACCGGCGGAAGAAGCGTCGATCGCGATCCCGCGACCGGGCATAAGAATATATAGCTGCGAAAGTTATGTCAACAGCTTCCGGGGAGCGGGCCCGGCTCGGCGGATCGCGGCGCGCGGTACGAGCGGCGCCCGGCCTCAGGAGATGGCGCGGCGCGCCTTCGAGAATGCCTCGAATTCCCTTCCGTCGACGATCATTTTGAGGGCGCGCGCGACCTCCCAGACCTCGTGGTAGGTGTTGTAGAGGGCGACGGGCGCGATCCTGATGACGTTCGGCGGACGGAAATCCGGAATGATCGAGCGCGCCTTGAGCGCCTCGCAGATTCTCAGCGCTTCGTCGTTCGCGACGGCGACGTGCCCGCCCCGCCGGTCCGCTTCCCGCGGCGTGCCGATCGAGAACCGGTAGGGCTCCCCGCCGAGGAGCTCGTCGACGAGGAAGATGAGGTAGGAGGTCAGCGCGAGCGATTTCTCGCGAATGCCGCCGATTCCCGCCTCGAGTGTGATTCTGAGGGAGCCGAGCACCGCGCTCGATGCGAGTATCCCCGGCGACGATATCTGCCATCCGCCGGCCCGCCGCGCGTGCTCGAACTCGAGCCGCAGATCGAACTGGCTCTCCTTCACGGAGCCGAACCATCCCGCGAGCGCGGGCTCGAGGTCGAAGTGCCTCCGGTTGAGATAGAGGAAGGCCGGGCTCCCCGGGCCGCCGTTCAAGTACTTGTAGCCGCACCAGAGCGCGAAATCGACGCCCCACGCATCGAGCTCGTGCGGGACGGCGCCGACCGAATGCGAGCAGTCAAAGCCGATCACGATATCGCGCTCGCGGGCCTTCGCGGCGAGGAGTGGCATGTCGAGGAGCTGACCGCTCTCGTAGACGACCGACGGGAGGCAGACGAGCGCGACGTCGTCGCGCA
>JBGPBA010000066.1:0-6286 GCA_041481005.1 Candidatus Krumholzibacteriia bacterium
ACCGCCATCCACTTGCCGTTATTGGGGCCGACGGTCGAGGTGTCGGGGTTGTTGGTGAGGCGCGTTTCGCTCTGCCAGCCGGGCTGGATGACGAATGAAGCGGCCGCGCACAGAAATAGGAACGCTATGCAAAGGACGATCGGTGAGGCGGTTTTTCGCACACTCATAGCCCGGGAGCTCCAATCTCCCCAAAACCCTCACTATTAATCTAAGTCTTGCAAGCGCCCTGCCGCAAATCCGAATTTTTCAATTTATTCTCAACAAAGGACTTCCGCCCTGGCATATACGATGCATCAAGGCCATCGGATAATCACGTCCGGAGAGGGATCACGTGGAGGCGTTCATGAATTCAAAGCGTGTCATGGTCATCAGTTTGTGCCTGCTGCTGGCCCTTGCCGCGGCGTGCGGGAAAGGCGAGCGAGGCGGGAAAGAGGCAGGCGGCGCCGCACGCGCCGTGGAGCAGGGTGCGCCCGTTCATGGCGGGCGCCTCGTTATCGGGATGCAGCAGGAGCCCGAGATTCTCAATGACGCCGTCAACTCCATGGTCGCCGATGTCTACGTTTGTAACCTGATCTTCAGCAAGTTCGTCAAGCACAACGAGCGCATGGAGCTCGTCCCAGATCTCATCGAAGAGATCCCGACGGTGGAGAATGGCGGCATCTCGCGCGACTACCTCACCTACACGTACCATATTCGACGCAACGCCCGCTGGCACGACGGGGTGCCCGTGACCTCGTACGACGCCAAGTTCAGCTACGAGGTCATGATGCATCCGCAGATCAACGTCGAGACGCGCCAGGGGTGGGACGTCGTCGACAAGGTCGACACGCCCGACTCGCACACCGTCGTCTTTCACCTTCGCGAGATCTACGCGAACTTCGCGGGGGATTGCTTCTATGACGAGTCGGTGCTGCCCGAGCACCTGCTTCGAGGCGCGCTCGGCCCCGATTTCCAAAATGCGGACTTTCACAGGCACCCGATCGGCTCGGGGCCCTTCGTGTTCAAGGAATGGGTGAGCGGGTCGCACATCATCGTCACCGCCAACAAGAATTACTACGGGGCGGGGCCCTACCTCGACGAGATCGTGATCACGTTCGTGCCCGATGGAAACGCCCTTGTCATGCAGCTCGAGACGGGCGAGGTCGGCGGCATCGACAACGCCCCGAACGCGCTGCTGGGCGTCATTTCGAAGTTGAAGGGGGAGACGCTCTACCGGAACCCCGCCCTCTTCAACGAGCATCTCGACCTGAACTGCGAGAATCCGATACTCCGCGACGTGCGCGTGCGGCGTGCGCTCGCCCTGGCGACCGATCGCAGGGAGATCTCGGAGAAAATCTACGACGGCGTGTGGATTCCCGCGTACGGGGACGATCATCCGAAGTCGCCGTACTACACGAATGCGGTCGAGAAGCTGAATGCCTTCGACCCGGTGCACGCCGCCTCCCTCCTCGATGAGGCGGGCTGGATCGACGGAAACGGCGACGGCATCCGCGAAAAGGAAGGGAAACCTCTCGCGCTCACCATCTCCGCGACGACGGGGAACCAGAACAGAGAGCGCACCGAGATGGTGCTGAGAGAGCAATACCGAAAAATCGGCGTCGACCTCGAGGTCAAGAACTTTGACCCGAGCGTTCTCTTCGCGAGCTACGACGAGGGAGGGATTCTGCGGAAGGGCGCCTTCGACATCGCCCTCTATGCGAGCCTCAATCCGCCCGATCCGTCCAACAAGGACGGGAGCTACTCGGAGCGCTTCATACCGCCCGCGGGGCAGAACTTCACGAGGATCCGAAGCGCGGAAATCTCGCGGCTTCTGGCCGAGGGCGGGAGGACGGTCCCCTTCGCCGAACGGAAGAAGATCTATGACAAGGTCTCGGTTCTCGTCGCGGAGCAGGCGCCCGTGGTTCCGCTCCTCTGGGTCACTCAGCTCGAGGCGATGCCCGAGTCGCTCCAGAACTACCGTCCCAATCCGACCCAGTCGGGCGACACGTGGAACGCGAATGAATGGTGGCTGAAGAGATGAGGCATCCCACGGGGCTTGCACGGACATTAAAGGCGAAGCGCCGATACGTGTGGCTCCTCGCGATTCTTCTGATTGCGGCGGTCGGGATCCTTCTTCTCGTGGAGCTGCCGAAGAAGGGGGGGGCTGCGCCGGCGCCGAAGCTCGTGTTCTGGGGCGCGGCGAGAAGGGTCGGGGGCTCCTGCCTCATCGTCGAGAACGCGGGCGAGCGCTTCATCATCGATTGCGGCGCCCTCGGTGAGACGGAGGGTGGAACCCTCCCACCGCATCCCGATTCGCTCTCATTCGCGATACTCACGCACGCGCATATCGACCACTGCGGGCTCCTCGCGGAGCTCGTGAGGGCGGGGTTTCGCGGGCGCATCTACTGTTCCGAGCCGACGGCGCGGCTCGCGCCCATCATGCTCGCCATGGAGCGCGGGATCTCCCGCGACAAGATGCCGCGGGAGATCTTCGATCGGTCGCTCGCGGCCCTGACCCCGGTGCCGTTCGGGAGGACCTTCAGCGAAAAGCATATGAAGTTTCGTCTGAGGAGGGCGGAGCACCTTCTCGGCGCCGCCTCGGTCGAGATGTGGCTCCCCTCGGGGCGCGATACGGTGAAGCTCGTCGTTTCGGGGGACCTCGGCGGCGGCAACGCCGTCCTCATCCCGCCCCGGGACACACTCGAGAGCGCGGACTACGTCGTCATCGAGTCGACCTACGGAGGCGTCGTCCGGGGCTCCCGCGGCGACTCTCTCGAAACGTACGAGGCCTTCGCGAATGCGATCGGCGCGGCGCTTCGGCGGGGCGGCGACGTGCTCGTCGCGGCATTCACGCTGGGGCGCACGCAGGAGATCATCGCCGTCATCGATCGTTTTCAGAGAATGGGGGGCATTCCCGCCGACGCGGACGTCTTCGTCGACAGCCCCACCGCGCAGAAGATCACCGACGTCTACCGCGGCATGCGGGGCGAGCTCTCCGATTGGGCACGGAGCTTCTATCCGGGGTAGGCGCTGCGCTCTTCGACGCTTCGCGAGGTGCGAAGCAAAACCTCCCTCAAGGTTCATTCGTGCCACCACCGGCCGACGATCTTCGTTTCCTCGAGCGGCGACCTCGGCAACGCGAGCTCTCCGCGCCATCTCATGAGAATGTTCGCCGCGAGCCGCAATCTCCTCTGCATCACGGGATGGCAATCGCCGGGGAGCCTCGGGGCGCGCCTTCTCGCGGGGCAGAGCCCCGTCGCCGTGCGGCGCCAGGAGGGCAGACGGTTCAAAGAGGATTGGATGACCCCGGCGCTCGAGATCAGAGGATTCAGATCGTTCTCGGGCCATGCCGATCAGACGGGACTTCTCGCATGGCTGAAGCCGATTCGGGGCGTGCGGGAGGTCTTCATCGTGCACGGGGAAGAGGACCAGGCAGAAGCGCTCGGGCGCGCGATAGGCGAGTATCTCGGGCTCAAGGTCGAGATTCCTCATAGAGGCGAGAGCTTCGAGATTCCCGTCGTGAAAAGAGGCGCGGCATGAAGCGGTTTCTCGTGATGCGGCTCGCTCGGATCGTGCCTCTGGTGGTTCTCATCTCCATCCTGAGCTTCGCCCTTCTCCACCTCGCGCCGGGCGGTCCCGTCGGGATCATGGCGGCGAACCCGAAGGCCACGGAGGCCGACCTCGCCCGCATCCGCGCGAGCTTCGGCCTGGACAAGCCGCTTCCCGTCCAGTACCTCCTCTGGTCGAGGCAGGTTTTTCTCAGGTGCGATTTCGGGAAGAGCTACGTGACGGGCCGGCCGGTCTCCGAGATGATCCGTCAGCGATTTCCCGCGACCCTCGAGCTCATGGGCGCGGCGCTCGCGATTGCCCTCATCCTCGCCGTCTTCATGGGAGTCGTATCGGCTCTCAGGCGCGAGAGCCTCATCGATCAGATATTCTCGATCATATCCTCGGCGGGGATGTCGGTGCCCGTTTTCTGGCTCGGTCTCATCGCGATATACCTTTTTTCCCTCAAGCTCGGTGTCTTCCCGAGCGGGGGGAGAGAGACGATCGGGGCTGTTTCGAGCGCGGCCGATCATCTGCGGCATCTCGTGCTTCCCGCCTGCGTTCTCTCCATCGCCTTCTTTGCCTCGTGGAGCCGGTACCTCCGAGCGCGGCTCATCGACGCGATCGGGGAGGATTTCGTGAGGACGGCTCGGGCAAAGGGGCTCACCGAGCGAATGGTTATTTATAAGCACGCCCTCAAGAACGCCGCGGTTCCGGTGCTTACCGTCATCGTGATGCAGATTCCGACGCTCTTCACCGGGGCCGTCATCACGGAGACGGTCTTCTCGTGGCCGGGAATGGGAAGAATGTTCTACGAGGGGCTCGAGAGGCACGACTACTCGCGGGTTCTGGGCGTCGTCGTCATTTCGTCGTTCCTCATTATCGTATTCAATCTCGTCGGGGACCTTCTCTGCATGGCGATTGATCCGAGGATCTCGGCGGGAATGGGATTTCATGGCGCGCGCGCGGGCACGGCTTCGACGCGGACCGCGGCCGAGCGCGAGCTGGTCGGGTGAGGGAGATGGCTCAGGAGCTCGAGACTAAACGGTCCTTGGGGGTCATTCCAGCAACTGGCGACGACTCGGCGGTGGAGGTCGCCCCGGCGCACGGCGATGGCACGGCGACGGAGGTCGCTCCGGCGCGACCTCCTTTTCCCAAGCCCACACCGGCGCGGGAGATCGTTATTGAGCCCGGAAGCGCCGGCCGCCCCAGCAGCCTCGGGAGATTCGTCGCCTACCGCCCGGGGCTCTACTCGCTCGTTCTCATCGGACTCGTTTGTGTCCTCGCGCTTCTGGCCCCCGTGGTCGCTCCTCACGCTCGGGATGCGATGGATTTGAATCTCATCCTCGCCGCGCCCACGCCCGAGCACGTCCTCGGCACGGACGACCTTGGAAGAGACGTCCTCTCGAGGCTCATCTACGCGGCGCGGTTCAGCATGCTCGTCGCTCTCTCGGCCGTCGCGATCGCGACGGCCATCGGCATTCTCATGGGGACCCTCTCCGGGTATCTCGGAGGCCGCGCGGACGCGGCGGTCACCATCGTCATGGATCTCTTCCTCTCCGTGCCCGTCTTTCTCGTTCTTCTCGTCGCGGCTTCTCTCGGAGGAGGCCGCCTCTGGGTCGTTCCCGTCATCATCGGAGCGACCTCGTGGGTCGAGCCGGCGCGCATCGTGAGGGCGCTCGTCTTTTCGCTCAAGGAGGAGGGGTTCGTCGCCGCCTCTCGGGCCGCCGGGGCGAAGGATCTCGGCCTCGTCGCGAGACATCTCCTCCCGCAGACGATCCCTTCGATCATCGTGTCGGCGTCGGTTGGCTTCGCGCAGGCGATGCTCGCCGAGTCGGCGCTCAGTTTCCTCGGATACGGCGTGCAGCCGCCCGTTCCGACCTGGGGCAACATGCTCGAAAACGCCCAGGTCGTCATCCGCCAAGCGCCTCTGGCCGCCTTCGCGCCGGGGTTCATGATCTTCATCACGTGCCTCGCGTTCAACTATCTCGGCGAAGGACTGCGACGCGCCCTTGCCATCGAGCGCTGAACGTTCTACCATTGTCCCCGAACGATGTGTCTCGTTCTCGCGGCGTGAACCGCTTTCTACGAGAGAACCCGTTTGGTTCGAATGGAGTCTTCTTGGAGAAGATCAAGGCGATAGGTCTCGTTTCGGGAGGGCTCGACAGCGCCCTCGCCGTCGCGGTCGTGAAGAATCAGGGTATCGAGGTTCTCGGCCTCCATATCCTCATCGGCTTTTCCGCGCCATTCGTTCGGCGCGAGGCGGCCGGGGAGAGGATCGAGGATCTCATCGCCTCCGAGTCGAAGCGTATGTCCGAGGATTTCGGCGCACCCGTTCGCATCCTCGATTTCTCGAAGGAGTACGTCGACGTGCTGCTTCGGCCCCGGCACGGCTACGGGGCGAACGTGAACCCGTGCATCGATTGTCACATCTTCATGCTTCGAAAGGCCAGCGAGCTCATGGAACCCGAGGGAGCCCGCTTCGTGTTCACGGGTGAGGTGCTCGGGCAGCGCCCCATGTCCCAGCATTTCAAGGCGCTCGAGCTCATCTCGCGAGAGAGCGGGCTCGAGGGACTTCTCGTTCGGCCGCTCAGCGCAAAGCACTTGCCCGAGACCCTTGCCGAGAAGAACGGCTGGATCGACCGCGAGAAGCTCCTCGATATCCACGGGCGCTCGCGGAAGCGGCAGCTGGAGCTCGCCGAGGAGCTCGGCGTGAAGGGTTACTCGGCCCCCGCCGGGGGCTGCATGCTCACGGACGAGA
>JBGPBA010000067.1:0-6236 GCA_041481005.1 Candidatus Krumholzibacteriia bacterium
GATCGCATGAACGCAAAGGCCCCCTCCCCGGGAGGGGGCCTTTTTTGTGCGCTCTTATTGTCCCCACGTCGCATATCGGCGCGCCTTCGGCTTGACATTGTCCATCGATCGGCATATAGTATTACAATAGGCTTATCGATGGAGGAATGGTATGAAAACCGTGAAGATCTCGCCGAAGTTCCAAGTTGTCATCCCTCGCGACGTTCGGGCGGCGCTCCGACTCATTCCGGGCCAGCGCTTGCAGGTCATCGCATACGGCAATCGCATCGAGCTCATACCGGAAAAGAGGCTGTCCAAAATGCGGGGCTTCCTCAAGGGAATCGATACGCGGGTGGATCGCGAGGAGGACAGGGTATGAATCTCGTCGATTCCTCGGGATGGCTCGAATACTTCGCGGACGGCCCGAGAGCGGGGGTGTTTGCGCCGGCGCTCAAGGATATCGACAACGTGCTCGTGCCGACGATATGCATATACGAGGTGTTCAAGGTCGTCTTGCGCCAGCGAGGGGAAGAGGATGCGCTGCAAGCCGCGGCGCTCATGAAACAGGGGGAGGTCATCGACCTCACGCCCGAGATCGCGATGGTTGCCGCCCGAATCGGCATCGAGCTCGGGGTGCCCATGGCCGACAGCATCATTGCGGCCACGGCGAGAATGCATGAAGCGGTTATCTGGACGCTCGATTCCGATTTCAAGCAGATCGAGGGAGCGAAGTATTTCCCGAGAGGATAATGTGAGCCACGCCGACGGCAATTGTGCCGGAATAGCCCGAGGGCGTTGTGCCATTGCTCGACCGCGCTTTACCGGCCTCACCCCCCGACGAGCTTCTTGAATTCCTTCTCCGAGACGACCTTCACGCCGAGCGATTCGGCCTTCGCGAGCTTCGAGCCCGCCTCGGCGCCCGCCACGACGTAATCGGTCTTCTTGCTCACGCTCGAGGAGGCTCGGCCTCCGAGGGACTGGACGAGCCGCTCGGCCTCCTCGCGCGAGAAGCCTTCGAGGGCGCCCGTGAAAACAAAGGTCTTGCCGGCGAGAGGTTGCGGCCCCTTCTTGCGCGGCGTTTCGCGAATATCGAGGCCGAGCGAGCGGAGCTCGCCGACGAGCGCGCGGTTTCTCTTCGCGGCGAAAAAGCCGGCGACGCTCTTCGTGACCTCGGGCCCCACCCCGTGTATCGTCTGGAGTTCCTCTTCGCCCGCCTCCATGATCGCTTTGACCGAGCCGTACTGGTCGGCGAGCAGCGCCGCCACGTGCTCGCCCACGTTCGGTATTCCGAGGGCGTAGAGGAAGCGGTCGAGGCTCACCTTTTTCGACGACTCGATGGCCTCGAGGAGGTTTGAGGCCGACTTGTCGGCGAAGCCTTCCAGCGTGAGGAGCTTCTCCTTCGTGAGCCTGAAGACGTCGGCGACGCTCGAGATGAGGCCCGCCTGGACCATCGCCTCGACCGTCTTTTCGCCGAGCCCCTCGATGTCGAGCGCCCCTTTTGAGGCGAAGTGCCCGATCCCGCGCATGAGCTGCGCGGGACAGCTGAGGCCGCCCGTGCACATGTGATAGGCGCCCTCTACGATCACCGGCGAGTCGCACACGGGACAGCGCTCGGGCATGGCGAAGGGCTTGTGGCGGTGCTCCCCCTTGACCGGGATGCGCTCGACGACGGCGGGGATGACGTCTCCGGCGCGCTCGATCCGCACGGTGTCGCCGACGCGGACGTCCTTGCGCGCCACCTCTCCTGCGTTGTGAAGGGTGGCCCGGCTCACCGTGACGCCGCTTACGTCGACAGGGCGAAGGAGCGCCACGGGAGTCAGCTTCCCGGTGCGGCCGACCTGCACGACGATGTCCTCGACCGTCGTCACCTCTTTGCGAGGCTCGAACTTGAGGGCGAGCGCCCACCGCGGGGAGCGCGTGCGGAATCCGAGCGCCTCGCGGTTGGTTTTCGAATCGATCTGAATAACGACCCCGTCGATCTCGAAGTCGAGGCTGTCGCGTTTCTTCTCGAGGTCGTCGTGAAAGGCAATCGCCTCTTCTATGTCCTTGCAGATCTTCCTGTGCGAATCGACCCGAAGCCCCCATGCCGAGATCATGTCGAGCTCCTTCGAGTGGGTCTCGGGGGGCGGAGCGCCTTCGAGCTCGATGATTTCGTACGCAAAGAGCGTGAGCTTCCGCTCGGCCGTGATGCGCGAATCAAGCATGCGAATCGAGCCGGCGGCTGCGTTCCGAGGATTGGCGAAGGCCGGGAGCCCGCGCTCCGTCATCCAGCGGTTGAGCTCTCTGAAATCCTTGAGCGTCATGATCGCTTCGCCGCGGATCGCGGCGAGGCGCGGCGGCGAAGCGCCGCGAAGCCTGAGCGGCACCGACCGGACGGTGCGAACGTTGGGCGTGATGTCCTCGCCGACGGTGCCGTCCCCGCGCGTCGCGCCGCGGCTGAGAAGCCCTTTTTCGTAAATAAGCTCGATCGAGAGCCCGTCGTACTTCGGCTCGACGGTGTACGTCACCTGCTCGACCCCGAGCCCCTTCTTCACGCGTTTGTCGAACTCGCGGGCCTCCTCTACCCTCATCGCGGATTCGAGGCTCAGCATCGGCTTGAGGTGGGGGACGTTCGGGAGATCGGTCCGCGGGGGCGCCCCCACGCGCTGCGTGGGGGAGTCGGGGGTGACGAGATCGGGGAACTCGGCCTCGAGCTTCTCGAGCTCCTTGTGCAGCCGGTCGTATTCGGCGTCGGAGATCTCGGGCTTGTCGAGGACGTAGTAGAGGTGGTCGTGACGCGATATCTCTTCGCGAAGCCGCTTGACGCGCCGCTCCGCATCACTTCGGTTCATTCCCCTCCAGACCTTTCCGCCAAACGTCGACGTTGAAGTTGAACCTCTCGGCGAGTCGCAGAAAGGCCTCGATCGAGCGCCGCCGCTCGCCCCCTTGCGGCTCGGCGCGGCGGAGCTCTTCGATCATCGGGCCCACCTTCGACACGAGTATCGAATAGATCCTGTTCTGGATTTCCTTGAATTCGATCGTGATTCCCGTCTCCTCGGCCAAGTCGACGAACTGCCCGATGGCCGCGCTCTCCGCGGGCTCGAGGGAGCTTTCGAGCAGGGAGACTTTCTCGAGGACGAGCTCGGCGAAGGCGGCCTTCGGCCGGCCCTTGTCTATCGACACGCCGAAACTGACGGATTCCGAGAGGACGCGCCGGATCCCCTCGAGCCCCTCCGGGCCGAGCGAGCGGTCCCAGCGCTCCACCTCGTTGACGAGGCGTCTCGTGAGATGCGTCTCGGCCGGGACGAGAAGGCTCGCCGGCACGGGAATATTGGCCTCCTGGAGCAGGCGCAGGAGGTTGCGGCTCTCGGCGTAAATCTCGGCGAAGCGCCGCTCGATGGCCGCAATCCGGTTCCGCGAGAGCTGGTGGAGGATCCGCTCGCGATCCTCGGTGAGGAAGTGCCGGATCGTGAAGCGCTTGCCGAAAAGCTGGGATGCGGCGTCGCGGAGCTCCTCGCGCCCCCCGGCCTCCGCGAGCTTGAGGAGCGTTTCGACGAGCGCGCGATACTCTGCGTCGCCTCTCGTCTCTCTGACGAAGCAGGTGTAACCGGCCTCGTCTTCGCCGTAGAGGAGATATTCGAACTTCGCCGTTTCGAAGGTCCAGCGGGAGGTGAAGGCCAGCGAGCCGATCTTCACCGTGTCCCCCTCGACGTGGCGGATGATCTCGTCGAGGGGCTCGATCGGATTCCCGTAGAGCGAGGATGCCTCGCGCCGGCCCGAGAGGTGCGAGGTGATCGCGTAGAGCGCGGAGAGGCACGGGCGGTTCATGATCGACGCCCGCACCGCGTTGGCATAAATGTTCGCGCCGGTGCCCGTCCCGGGCACGTTGCTCACCGCCGCCTTGAGCTGGGAGAGAAGAGTCTTCTCGAGCTCGAGCCAGTGCTCGCTTCCGGCGAGCTCGATCGCGCGCGCCGCGTATCGCAGAATCTGGACCGTTTCGATGCCGGAGATGTCGCTGAAGAACCAGCCGCACGAGGTGAACATGAGCTCGGCGTTTCGCTGCGATTCGAGGAGCATGAGCGCGAGCGCCCGGTCCGACGCCGAAAGCTCCCGCGCCGCGTGCGCGGCGAGGAATCGGGCGATGCTTTCGGGCGTGCGTTCCTCGATGACCCGAATATAGTCGTCCCGCGCGATCCACGGATCCTTGAGGAAACCCGTCGCCTCATTCTCATATGCGGCCGAGAGCGATTCTCGGAGCGTATTGAGGCCGGCGCGGAGCGGCGAGCGCCACTTCTGGTTCCAGCCGGGTCGGCCCCCGGCGCTGTCTCCGCAGTCCTCTTTCCAGCGCCCGACCCCATGGAAGCACGACCACGAAGTGCCTTCCCCGTTTGGCCCCGGCTTGAGCTCGACCTCGAAACGCGGCTCGCGTGCCGCGAGGTACGCGGCGAAATTCGTCATCGTGAATCCCCGCCGCGGACCCGCCGAGTCGATGAGATAGGAAAGGGCCATGTCGGCGAACGGCTCGTGATGCCCGTAGATCTCGCCGTCGGTTGCGATGACGACGAGGTCGTCGCCGCCGCGCTGATAGCCGAGCGAGATCGCGTCGGCGAAGCTGTCGCCGTTCCGCAGGAGGTGGTTGAAGCTCACCTCGGTCGAGAGGGGGGCGTCGTAGAAGAAGACAGCGATCGAGCGGGACGCGTCGCGTTTCCCGCGGGCCCCCGGAGGGAAGCAGCGATACCCGAACCCGGTCGGGATCGCACCGTTCGAGACGTCTTTCCAGCCGGAGGCATCGCCGTGGCCCGCTCCGGCCCCCGCGCCCTGCCTCGGTCCGCCGGCCTCGCCCGCGCCGGGGGGCGCGGCGCCGAGCGGCCTCACGCGCAGCGCCTGGTGCGGCGAAAGGATGACGAAGCGAAGACCGAACTCGCTCAGAATGTCGAGTGTCGCGTCATTGATCGCCGTCTCCGGAAGCCACATGCCCTCGGGCGGACGGCCGAAGCGCCGCTCGAAATCGTAGACGCCCCACCGTATCTGCGTCTCCTGGTCGCGCCTCGTCGCGAGCGGCATGATGGCGTGGTTGTATGCCTGCGCGATCGCGTTCCCGTGCCCGAGGCGCGCCGCGCTCGCGCGGTCCGCGTCGAGTATTTTCGCGTAAACCTCGGGGAAGGACTCCTCGAGCCACGAGATGAGCGTCGGTCCGAAGTTGAAGCTGATCCAATCGTAGTTGTTGACGAGCCTCGTGATCCGTCCCCAGTTGTCGAGGCGCCGCGAGAACGCGTTCGGGTGATAGCACTCGAACGCGATCTTCTCGTTCCAGTCGTGGTACGGGGCCGCGCCCCCCTGCGGCTCGATCTGCTCCGTCCAGGGGTTCTCGCGCGGCGGCTGATAGAAGTGCCCGTGTATGATTAGGTGGCGTCGCGGCGCGGCGCTGTCCATCGAGGCGGATCACCCCCTGTAGACGCGGTAGTCGAGATCGGGGAAGATATTGTCCCGATGCTCGACCTCCTTGAGCCACTGATCATTGATGCGATCGGAGGTGATGTCGTGGTAGAGACGGTCGAAACGGGCGATGTGATCCTTCGTCCGCTTGATCGCGTATTCGACCATCGTCCGCGTCTTCATGATGAACGCCCAGTCGCTGCTCTGCGCGAGCAGCAGCTCGCGCGCCGCCTGGTTGAGCGCCCGCCGCTGGATTCCGTCGGCTTGGGGGAAGCGGTCGGCCAGGATCGTCATGCGGTCGGCCATCATGTGAATATGCGGATAGATCCAGTCGTTGTCGCCGTTGAGCCAGACCTCGCTGTACCCCTTCCAGCCCCACGACGACATCGCCGGCTGGATGACCTGGAGCTTCGGGTGCCGCTCGAGATACTCCCACGGCGTGATCAGCTTGAGGGTTCGCTGGTCGAAATGGATCTTTCGGATGAGGAACTCGATCCACTCCGGCCCCTCGTACCACCAGTGCCCGAAGAGCTCCGCGTCGTACGGCGAGACGATGATCGGCTTGATGCCGAGGAAATCGTTGAGGTATTCAACCTGCTTCTCGCGGTTGAACATGAAGTTCCCGGCATGGATGTCCGCCTTCTTGAGCGCCCACTCGCGTACATACGGCTGCTTCTCGGCGGTCTCGCCGGTGATGCGGTAATACTTAATGCCCGTATTGATGCGGGTCCCGTCGGGGAGGATGTAGGGCTTCACGTAATCGGCTTCCAGGTCGTAGCCGATGTCGCGGTAGAACTCACGGTAATCGGGGTCGCCGGGATAGCCGGTCTTGGAGGACCATA
>JBGPBA010000068.1:0-6190 GCA_041481005.1 Candidatus Krumholzibacteriia bacterium
ACCCCCGTCACGACGTCGAGCTTCCCGAGAGGAAACTCGACGTCGATGTTCTTGAGGTTGTTGGCGCGGGCTCCGCGGACGACGATCGACCTGCCCGAGCCCCTCCCGTTCGGCCCCTTGAGATCGAAAAAACGCTCCTCCTTGAGGTAGCGCCCCGTGAGGCTCGTCGGACATTCCATGATCTCGTCGGGCGTTCCCTGGACGACCACCTCGCCGCCGTGCTCCCCCGCCCCCGGCCCGAGGTCGATCACGTAGTCGGCGGCGAGAATCGTCTCGCGGTCGTGCTCGATGACGATCACCGTGTTTCCCGCGTCGCGGAGCTCCTTGAGCGTCGCGATGAGCCGCGCGTTGTCGCGGTGGTGGAGCCCGATCGAGGGCTCGTCGAGAATGTAGAGGACCCCGACGAGCTTCGATCCGATCTGGGTCGCGAGGCGAATCCGCTGCGCCTCGCCGCCCGCGAGCGTCCCCGACGAGCGGTCGAGGGTGAGGTAGTCGAGGCCGACGTTCGAGAGGAACCGCAGCCGCGAGGTGATCTCCTTCACGAGCGGCCCGCCGATGATCACGCTGTTCCCCTCGAGCGGGAGCCGATCGAAGAAGGCGAGCGCCTTCTCGATCGTGAGCGCCGACACCTGGGCGATGCTCTTCCCGTCGACGGTGACGGAGAGGCTCTCGGGCCGGAGCCTCGCGCCGCCGCAGGCGAAGCAGGGGCTCGAGGTCATGTACGCTTCGATCCAGCGGCGGACCCCCTCCGACCGCGTTTGGTGGTAGCGGCGCCTCAGGTTGGGGACGATCCCTTCCCACGCCGTGTAGTATTCCCCCTTGCCCCGCTCGAAGTCGTACGTCACGACGATCTGCTCCTCGGTTCCATTGAGGATCGCGTTCTGCTCCGCCTTCGCCAGCGAGCCGAAGGGAACGTCCAGCGAGAAATGAAGCTTCTTGGCGAGCGCCTCGAGCCGGTAGCGGAACCAGTTCGCCTTGAGCGGTCCGACGGGAGCGATGGCACCGTCGGCGATCGAGAGCGACGGATCGGGAACGACGAGCTGGCGGGCGAAGTCGACCTGCGTGCCGAGCCCGTGGCATTCGGGGCACGCGCCGTACGGCGAGTTGAACGAGAACATGCGGGGCGAGATCTCGCCGATACCCTTGCCGCAGTATGGGCAGGCGTACTCGAGGCTGTAGAGATACTCCGCACCGTCCTGGAGGACGAGGATGACGCCCCCGCCCGCCTTCGCCGCCGTTTCGACGGAGTCGGCGAGACGCCGCTCCACGCCGGGCTTCGTCCTGAGACGGTCGACGACGACCTCGATCGAATGTTTCTTCATTTTCTCGAGGGGCACGGACGCGTCGAGCTCGCGCATTTCGCCGTCGACGCGCGCCCGCGTGAACCCCTCGCGGAGCAGCTTCGCGAGAAGCGCGCGATGCTCCCCCTTGCGCCCGCGGACGACCGGGGCGAGTATCTCGAGACGCGTCCCCTCGGGCGTTCCGCGGAGCCGGTCGACCACCTGCGCGACCGTCTGGCGCGAGATCCGCCGGTCGCAGCCCGGGCAGCGCGCCTCGCCGATGCGCGCGAAGAGGACGCGGAGATAGTCGTAGATCTCGGTGATCGTGCCGACGGTGGAGCGGGGATTCCGCGAGGAGGTCTTCTGGTCGATCGATATCGCGGGGGAAAGCCCCTCGATGCTGTCGACGTCGGGCTTCTCCATCTGTTCGAGAAACTGCCGCGCATAGCTCGACAGCGACTCGACGTAGCGGCGCTGCCCCTCGGCGTATATCGTGTCGAAGGCCAGCGACGATTTCCCGGAGCCGCTCAGTCCGGTGACGACGACAAGCCTGTTCCGCGGGATGACGACCGTGATGTCCTTGAGGTTGTGCTCTCGCGCTCCCTTGACGACGAGGTTCTCGCGAGCCATCCCGCCTACTCTTTCTTTTTCTCCGGCTCCTCGGTCTTCTGCGGGGCCGCCGGAGTTCCCTTCTTATCCTCGATGCGCTTGAGCCCCTCGGTGGCGACCCGGCCCCAGTCGGAGTTCGCGCCGAAGGAGGCCAGCACGTCCCGGTAGATCTTCGTCGCTTCGTCGACGGCCCCTGTCGCTTCGTAGCAGGAAGCAACCTCGAGCTTGGACGTGACTCCCCACATTCCCCCCGTCTTCAGATGGGGAACGAGAAGAAACTCACGAATCGCTTCGTCGTAGGAGCCGAGCTTCTTAAGGCACATCCCCGCCCAGTAGTGCGCGCGTCCCTGCTGCTCCTCGTTCGTGGCGATGTCGGGAATGCGCGCATAGACCTCGTAGGCGAGCTCGCTCTTGCCGGCCTGGTCGTAACAGAAACCGAGATCGAAAATGGTCTCGACGATCTCCTTTCGTTCGGGGAACAGCTCGATCACCTTCTGCCACGTCGCGGCCGCGTCGTTCCATTTCTCCATCTGCTGCTGGACGCCTCCGAGGTTTTTGTACGCCATAAACGAGAGGTCGCGATCCTTCGCCGCCTCGGCGGCGAGCGCGAAGTTCTGCGCGGCGAGGTTCAGATTCTTGGCGCCGTACTCGGCCCCGCCGAGCTTGAAGTAGGCCTGGGCCAGCATCGGCGATCGCGGCGCCTCGCCGAGAAACATCTCCAGCCGTTCGACCGCCACCTTGTACTCCCCCCGCTTCATGTCGCAGAGCGCGAGGTAATAGAGAGCCTCGGCGCCCTCTTCGCCGCCCGGGTATTTGGTCCGCAGATCGGCCATTGACTTCGCCGCGTCTTCGCAGCGTCCCTCCTCCTGCTCGATCATGCCCCGTTCGAGGACGACTCGGGCGATACCCTTCCAGGCCGCGCACCGGCTCTGGAGCAACGCGAGGTCCGCCCCCGCCCGTTCGCCGTTCTTGAGCCGCAGATACGATTTCGCCCGACCCGCGACGGCACGGCACGAATCGGCCTTTTGCATCGCGAGGGCCTCGGAGAAGCTCTTGAGGGCAGCCTCGTAATCGTGCGAGCCGAACTCCGCCTCGCCCTCGAGCGTCACGTTGGCGGCGGTCCGATCGGCGCGGACGAGCTCCTTGAGGAGGGGCCTCGCCTTGTCGTAGCGCCCGTGCCGCAGAAGCCACTCGCCGTACCAGTCGATGACCTTGAGACGAAGCGCGGGCGCGAGGTCCGGCTTGCCGAGCAGAGCATCGAGCTCAGACTCGACGGCCTCCCGCTCGCCGAGTTTGTCCTTGGCGATGGCCTCGTGGAAAGTCGCCTCGTCGGCGAGCGCGGTCGTCGGATACCGGACCGAGAACGAATCGTACGTCGCGGCGGCCTCCGAGAACATGTTCTGCGCCAGCAGGCAATCCGCCTTGCGCATCATGCACTTCTCGGCGACCGCGCTCGCTGGAGCCTTCGCGATGCATCGATCGTACGCGGCTGCGGCGCCGCCGAAGTCCTTGCGACCGGCGAGGCTCTCGCCGAGATCGTACAGCGCCGTGACGATGCGCGGGTCGTCGCCGTACGACGTCACGAAATTCTGGTAACCGGTCGCCGCGCCGGCGTCGTCTCCCCGCATCCGCCTGAGAGCCGCGCCCAGCAGCATCGCATCCTTCTTCTCGTCGACGGGAGCCCTGCCGGCGAGGATCTCGTCGCACGCGGCGAGAGCGGCCTTCGCCGCGGTCGTGTCGCCCGCTTGGGCGAGGTCGTAGAGGTATCGCGCCTTGCGGTCCAACGCCCACCACCGCCCGGGCCCCGAGCCGTACGATTTCAGATATTCGTCGATCCTCGCGATCCGCTCGGCCGCGGTCCACTCGCCGAAGCGTGCCTCGAGATAATCCCGCTGCGCGCGGGCCGCCCAAACGGTCCCCGGATATCTCTGTGCGGTCCCCTTGAGAAGATCGAGCCCCTTCTTGAGATCGCCCGCGTCGTTCGCTGCGCGCCCCTTCGCGATTTCATACTGCATGAGCCGGGCCTTGCCGAGCATGTAGCTCGCCTTCGCCCGTAGCGAATCGGGAAGCTCCATCGCGAGCGCTTTCTCGAGATAGGGGACCGCGCCGGCCGCATCCCTTGCGTCCTCCACGAGAACGGTGCCGGTCTCGACCGCGCGCCGGGCGGGATCCGCGTCCCGCGTCTCTATCCGAGCAAGTTTCGCCTTCACGTCAGCGTTCCAGACCGGAAGGAGAGCGATCGCGCGCAGACGCTCGCGAGCCTGCGCCGCGTATTTCCCGTCCGGGAACATCGATATGATCGACTCGTACCCGCGCGTCGCCGCGGCTGTGTCCCCAATGCCTTCCTCGAGCGCGCTCTCCCTGAAGAGCGCCTCCTCGGCCGCGCTGCCGCGATCTTCCCCGGCCGCGAGCCTCCAATAGCGTATCGCTGAGAGGGTATCGGCCAGACGGGAGGCGGAGAGCTCGGCGAGACGCGCGTAAAGACGGATGCGCTCCGCGGGATCGGTCGCTCCCGCGAGGGCGAGGTTGTAAAGGCGCGCGGCCTCGAGCGGAGAACCGGCCTTGTCGCTGAGCTCCGCCTCGAGCGCGAGCGCATCCGGGAGCAACGGGGAGCCGGGATGCTCGCTGCGCATCGAGTCGAGCTCGGCCACCGCCTCGCTCACGTTCCCCGCGCCCGCGAGAGCGCGCGCGGTCAAGATTGACAGCTCTCCCGTCGAATCGGGCTCGGCTTTGCCGGCCTCGAGCGAATCGATGAGCGCGATCGCCTTGTCGGGCCGCTTCAGGACGAGAGCCGCCTCGACCGCCCGCCGCGTCACTATGCCTCTCTCGTCTGAATTTGGGAACCGGACCAGAAAACGTTCGGATTCGGCGAGAACCGCCTCGGGGGTTCCCCTCTTCACATCGATTTCGATGATGCCGAGAATCGCCTTCTCGGCAAGTCGATTCTCCATGAAATCCTTTTCGACCGTCCTGTAGTAGCCTTCAGCCTCCGAGTAGTCGTTCTGCGCGAAGGCGCGTTGACCGAGGAGGATCAGCGCCAGGGCGCGCACCGGCGAATTCCTGTACTTGGACACGATCCCGCCGAGGACTTTCTCCGCCTCCGTATCGCGCCTGGTGTTGATGAGGATGAGAGCGAGTGTGTAACGCGCCCGGGCCGTCACCGAGGATTCCTTCCTTTGATCGATGATGCGGCGCAGAACCAGCTCGGCTCCCTCGGAATCCCCGGCGGACATCAAGCACTCCGCCGCGTCGAGAAGCGCCTGATCGAGAACCGGGCAGCCCGGATACTGATCGGGGATCAGGAGAAGCTCGTCGGCCCCCTCCTTGTATCTCTTGAGCACTTTCAAGATCTTTCCGCGCTGCAGCCGCGCGAGGCACGCGCGCTCATCCTTCGGGTAAGCCTCGACGAACTTCTCGTACGCGTCAAGGGCTTCATTCGCCTTGGCGGCCTGCAGATACGATTCCCCCGCGCTGAAGAGCGCCTCCGGACGGAACACGCTCTGCGGATACTTGTCCGCGAACCGCAGAAACTCCTCCGCCGCCGCGACGAACGTCCCGTCGTGCCTGAGCTTCTTCGCGAAGTTCAGGTCCTCATTCTCGCCCGCGAGAAGAGGCCGAGCGAGCATCGCGCACAGAATGATCGCGAGCGCCCACGGCACCGCAAAAAGACGAAGTCTCCTCATGATTGATTCGATCCTCCTCGAGAAGTAGGAGAACTGGCCTCGGGAATAGCTCATGAAAACTAGCAAAATGGACCCGTGAAATCAACCCCGATGTGGGCTCGGGGCAAGGGCGCCTCCTCGGCGACGCCAATAAAAAGAGGCCGGCTCAACGAGCCGGCCCCCCGCACAGCACCAATGAGGAATGGCGCTTTTCGAAATTCTACCGATACAGATCCTTGATCGCGCCCCAGGTCGCTTTGTCGGTGGAGATGGGACAGTAGATGTCCATGGTGATGGTGATCACGTTTCCCCATGTGCCGAACAGCTGATTGGCCGGCGCGACGCCGCACGTTCCATCAAGGAAGCTCGGGTAGGTCGACGGCTTCTGCGCATACGGCGTCTCGCCGACGCCGCTGCCGTTACCGATCGCAAAGACCAGCGCGCAGCCGCCGATGAACGATCCGGTCGTGTTGCCGTTGACGACCGATGCCACCGGCGTGCTGACCCCCCCGATCATAATGTATTGAACGGTGGTGACCATGGTTGTCGTGCCGAGGGTGCCCGCGCCGTCGCCCCACGGCCAACCGCCGGCGAAGAAGGTGAACGTGCCGCCCTGAAACGTGGATGTGTAGACAATCG
>JBGPBA010000069.1:0-6102 GCA_041481005.1 Candidatus Krumholzibacteriia bacterium
ACAGGGGATACGCTGGAGTTCAACGAAAAGTTTCGAAGGGCCGAGCCGGGGCGGCGCGCCCTCGAAGGGGCTTACGAATCGTCTCCTTCGCCGCCTGCCCGACGGTCCACGCGCCGGCATGTCGCCGGGCGGTTCGGGGCCGCAATGAAATGGGGACCGGCCGTTGCCGGCGGTCCCCATTCGCCACTGCTTTACAGATGTTGCCTACCTGTAAAGCTCCTTGATCATCCCCCGGGTGCTCGTCTTCGTGGCAATCGTGTTGCAGTAGACTTTCATAACGGCGCAGCAAACATCATAGAGCTCGCCCTGCGTACGCGCTGCACAGAGAGGTGCTACGCAAACTGCTACTCCCCCCTTTTCCCATATCACTCTCAAGCCCCGGCTGCCGCGCGCTGTAACTTGCGCAAGGCGACCTGAATTAAACCTAAATAAGTATAATTCCCACTTAAGAACACTGTCAATTAAAATCTCTCGCAGCAGAAAAAGAATCGGCCCCGATGAATCCTCTCGCCGATCACCGAGGCCGAATCTGAGTCTTTAGCAACTCCTACTACTTGAGCAGGCTACCACCTCTCGTCATACTTCGTCCAGAGATCGTCGCCCAGCTTCCAATACGCATCCGTTATCGTATTGCAGAAATCGAAGCTGTACTTCGTGAGGTACTCGATCGCCTTCTGCGGGTCATCCTTGTACAGGCGAAGCGCCTCGTCGTCGATCATTTTCTGATCCTGATACGCCTTCTGCTGAAACGGGTCGCGGACCGCGTAAACGTCGTTCCTCATGTCGCCCCACCGATGGGCCGAGATGGTGCTCACCCGATTGAAGGCCCACCAGGCGCTTTGCTCGGTGTATCCGGGGCGCCCCTTCGGACCTCCGAACTTCCAGGATGCGGGCACGTCGGTCATCGAGCAGTACAGCGGCGCGTGGCAGTTCATCGCGGGGTTGTCCCAGCCGAACCACGCGATCCCCCCGATCGGATCGGGCAGCCACTCGCGCGACTGAGTGATGAAGTGGTAGATGCAGTAGTAGCGGGCGATCGTCCGCTCGCCGAGCTCGCCGAGGCCGCCGTTGATCTTCCAGAGAGGCATCTGATCGTAGTTCATGAAGGGGTTCGCGTATGGGCTTTTGACGAATTTGCCGTCCTCGCCCTTCACGAGCATGAACTTCGTCATGTCGAACTCGGTGCCCTCGTACGTGTCGGCGAAAATCTTCATGAGGTCGTCGACCGACACCTTCTTCTCGGGCTTCACCGCCAAGGGGAAATTCTCTCCGTTCGGATCGAGCTTGAGCGACGGGGCGAGAAGATCGAAGACTCTCCATTCGCGGCGGCGCGCCCACATCGACGTGCGGTCGGCGTAAACGTAACAGAACTCGAAGGGGACTCCGCTTTTCGGATCCCAGAGCCCGAGCTCCTCCGCCTTCGAGAAAACGTTCTTCGAGGCCATGAAATTATTCGCATCCTTGAGATTGATCTCGCGAATGCGGCTCCCGTTGCCGTTGATGCTCACCTGGTCGTCGGGGACGCGCTGGGCGACCCACACGGCGCCGACCTTTCCCTGGCCCGGGCCGACCACCTCGAACATCCACACCTCTTTCGGGTCGGCGAGGGTGAGGCATTCTCCCGCGTCATTGTACCCGTATGCGGTGAGGAGCTCGTCGGCCAGCTTGATCGCCTCACGCGCCGTCTTGCAGCGCTCCGCCATGAGCCGGGTGAGCTCGTAGAGGTTGAACATCCCCTTGTCGCTCCTCATGATCTCCTTGCCGTCGAAGGTCGACTCGCCGATGGCGAGCTGGTGCTCGTTGATGCAGGGGTAAATCGAGTAGATGTAGCCGTACGTCTCGGGCACCTGCGGGATGGAGCCGGTGTAGACGAACCCCGTCGTGTCGCCGTCATTGACCATCAAGTCGGTCTTGAGGTAGATGCGCGTCACCGAGCCCGGGGCGTGCTTCATGTGCGGCACGACGCGGATCCACGTGCGTCCGTCGTGACCGTCGCAGGTATGCGACGTGATGACCGAGCCGTCGACCGTGGCGAGGCGCCCGACGGCGATCGTCGTGCACCCGTCGGGGACGTCCTTTGCATACGAGGCGACGGGCACCCAAGACCCGGCGAGGGCAACAGCGCATATGAGGACGGAGAACAAGACGTCGCGGAGGAGGATCGTGCGGTGGCTCATCATGTCTCTTTCCTTTCCCAGATGATCCTTAACTCACGGGCAACATTGTAGTTTTATAGCACATTCAGACCTCAATGGCAAGACTGCAGTCCCCGTCCGTCGTCTCGTCCGAGCAGCCGGTGAGCACGAGGGCGCCCGAGGCGACGAAGATTTTCTTGTCCCGATAATGACCGTGGGGTAACCTCGGTTCGTGGATCGATCTCCCTTCAACATCGCGGACGGAGCCGGAAGGTACCTCGGCATGACGCTGATCGCCGCCGCGCTCATGATCTTTCTCTATGGCAAGATCGATTACACGGATCCAAAACTCGAGAAGTGGGACCTGGTCGCCTATCGAGCCATGGCTCTCGCGGCGCCGGGATTCGATCACGACGTCTCCCGCCCGTTCGCGTACCGGATCCTCGGCCCATACCTTGCCGGGCTCATCGGCGGTCATCGCGACACCGGCATCTATCTCGTCAACCTCGCATTCTCGATCACGCTCATCATCCTCGCGTATCGGCTCATGCTCGTTTTCGGGCTCCGGCCTCCCGCGGCGTGTATTGCCATGATCCTCTACATCTTCAACAAACACTTCTTCGGCTTTACGACGTGGAACTATTTTCACCTCGACGACGTTTTACTCAATATCTTCCTTATCATCCTGTTTTGGTCGATGATGCGCCGGCGATGGGTCATCTTCGCCGTCGCGCTCGCGCTCGCGACCCTGGCGAAAGAAGTCGCTCTCATCATGATCCCCGTCGCTCTGCTCGCGCTCGCGGAAGAGCGAGCACTCGAGCGGGAAGGACCGGCATATCTGCGAGCTCTCGTCCCGGCGGCGGCGTGTTTCGTTCTGCTCCGCCTCTTCATCCGGCCGCCGGTGGGGCCGACCCTCCCGGAGGCCTTCGCGCAGAATTGGACCAAGATAACGTCCCTTGACAGGTTATTTCGCATCCTCTTGAATCCATTCGTTCCGATAAGCCTCGTGCCGCTCGTGTTCATCGACAAAACGGTCTCTCTGCTCAGGGGCCGTTTGCATATGCTTCTGTTCTACCTGCTCGTCCTCGGAACGACCTTGTTCGGCTCGAATAACGAGCGCCTCCTCAACCCCGCGTTCATCGTCGTCTATCCGCTGATCGGGCTCATCGTGCAGGAATCGATTCTGCCGTCCACGAGCGCGGTCACCCTCATCCTCATCGCGGGATTTCTCTCGAGCTTCCACTGGCTCGTCGCGAGATACCCGTTGCCGAGCAGGGAAACCGGCGCCGTCCTCTCGGTCGGCACGATGATCATCGTCACTCTCGCGCTCACCCTTTTTCGAATGATGAGAAGGAAAGAGAAGGCCGGCGCTCGAGCCTAGTGCGGCGCGAGACCCACGTCGAGGATCATCATGAGTACGAAACCGATGATCGTCCCCACGGTGGCGATGTCCGAGTTGCCGCCCGTCTGCGACTCAGGGATCACCTCTTCGACGACGACGTAGATCATGGCGCCCGCCGAGAACCCCAGCGCATACGGCAGCATGTTCCTCGATAGACCGACCGCGGCCGCCGCTATGACGCCCGCGGCGGGCTCGACGAGGCCCGAGAGCTGGCCGTACCAGAAGCTCCTGAGGCGCGACATCCCGTCCCGGCGAAGCGGCATCGACACGGCGAGCCCCTCGGGAAAATCCTGTATTCCGATGCCTATGGCGACGGCGAGGGCTCCCATGACCGAGGCCGACGGGCTGCCGGAAGCGGCGGCCCCGAACGCCGTGCCGATCGCGAGCCCTTCGGGGATGTTGTGCATCGTGATGGCGAGAACAAGAAGCGTCGAGCGGCGCCACGACGTGCGAGCCCCTTCCGCCCGCTCCGCGGCGAACCCGGCGTGAAGGTGCGGCAGGACGAGGTCGATGACGCGCAGCACCGCCGCCCCCGCGAAGAAGCCGAGCGCCCCGGGAAACCACGCGGGGAGCGCCGCGCCCCGCGACATTTGTATCGCGGGAGCCAACAGGCTGAAGTAGCTCGCCGATATCATGACGCCGGCGGCGAACCCCAGCATCATGTCGAGGATTTTCCGATTGAAATCCTTTGAGACGAAGACAACGGCGGCGCCGAGGGTCGTCATCCCCCACGTGAACGTCGTCGCGATAAGCGTCTGTACGACGGCGCTGAATTGCCCTAGGGATTCAATCGCTCTCTCCCCCGCCGACTTTGCGCATGACCGCGGCGACCCCGGCGCGGTCGACTCGTCTCCCGACGAGCGGCCCCTGTGAAAGAGTCGCAATCGCGCTTCCGAACGCAGGACGGTCGTTCTTGTAGATGACGCCGATCGGGATCCGCTCCCCCCACTCCACCGCCTTCTCCATCGCCTTCGGCCAGTCGGTGGGATCGTAATCGGCGGACAGCTCGTAGCAGTGTTCCTTGTACCACGCGAACGTATTGACGCGGTTGAAGGTGACGCACGGCTGGAAGACGTCGATGAGCGCGAATCCCCGGTGGGCGATCCCCTGGCGGATCATCTCGGCCAGGTGATCGACGTACCCCGTGAAACTCCGCGCCACGAATCCCCCTCGCATCGCGACGGCGACGGCGATCGGATTGAACGCTTCCGCGATGACGCCTGCCGGCTGCGCCTTCGTCTTGTGCCCCCGCGACGACGTCGGGCTCGCCTGCCCCTTCGTGAGGCCGTAGATCTGATTGTCGTGGACGACGAGCGTGATGTCGATGTTACGCCTGAGCGCCGCGAGGAAATGATTGCCCCCTTCGCCGTAGACGCAGCCGTCGCCGCTCTCCGCGATGACGACGAGCTCGGGGTTCGCGAGCTTGGCCCCCGTCGCCACCGGGAGGGACCGGCCGTGCAGCCCGTTGAAGACGTTCGCGTTCAGGTAATGTGGGGCCTTCGCCGCCTGCCCGATGCCGCTCACGAAAAGAACCTGATGCGGCTCGAGCCCGGCCAGCACGAGGCCCTTCTTCATTGCGACGAGCAGCGGGAAGTTGCCGCAGCCCGGGCACCACGCCGTTGGGTATTTTCCATAATCGTCTATTGCGACCATGTCTCGCAGCCGCCTATGTCTTGAGCTCCCGCAGGATGAACTCGGGCGTGATCGGCAGCCCGTCGTACCGCGATACGCGTTCCCTGATCTCGAAGCCGGTCTCGCGACGAATGAGACGCGCGAGCTGTCCGAGGGCGTTCCCCTCGACGCAGACGACCCGCCGCGCCGCGTCGAGCTTGTCGACGAACTGAGGCGGAACGAGGGGCCAGACCTGCCTGAAATGGAGCGTTGCGACGTCCAGGCCCCCGGACGCGAGAATTGAAGCGGCCTCACGCACGGAGCCCCGGCTCGATCCCCACGAGACAAGGAGGAGTCCGGGGTTCGCCCCTCCTTCGTACACCGGCGCGAGAACCTCCCGCGTGATTCCGGCGAGCTTCCGCAGCCTTTTTTCGACCATGCGCTTTCGGACGCCGAGGTCTTCCGTGATGTGACCGTCCTCGGTGTGCTCGTCGCTGTCCGTCACGACGAGATGGCGGCTGCGACCGGGCAGAAGCCTCGGCGAGACGCCGCTCTCGGTAAATGCGTGCCGATGGTACGGCCCCCTGACCGAGGCGGGGTCGGCGCCGGGCATGACCGCCTCGAGATTGTCGACGGCGAAAGGATCGACAGCCCGGTAGCTGTCGGCGAGGAACTGATCGGTGAGAATGAATACGGGGCCCTGGTAGCGCTCGGCGATCTCGAACGCGCTGCGCGCGCAATCGAAGCATTCTTCGACCGTCCCCGGCGCGTAGACCGCCCGGGGGAATTCCCCGTGCCCCGCGTGGAGGACGAACTCGAGCTCCGCCTGCTCGGTGCGCGTCGGGAGGCCCGTCGCCGGGGCGGGCCGCTGCCCCACGACGACGACGACGGGCGTCTCCGTCATGCCGGCGAGGCTCACCCCCTCCACCATGAGGGCGAAGCCGCCCCCCGAGG
>JBGPBA010000070.1:0-6100 GCA_041481005.1 Candidatus Krumholzibacteriia bacterium
GAAGGAGATAGAAGATGAGGAAGATGAAGAGAATCGGGATGAGGCTCATGAGGAGCGAGGGCCCCCCCTGCTGCCCCGAGGGATTCGTGCTGAACGCGAAGAGTAGATGGTGCATGAAACCTCCTTTGGAATCCGCTGAAAGGAATCGCGGCCACCTATGGCCGCGAAACGATCTTGGTGCCGCTGCGCCCGTATCGACGGTAGAACTCTTCCCTCCACCGCTCGAACCTTTGTTCCCGTATAACTTGCCTCATTTCCTCGAGAAGATGCAAGTAAAAATAAAGGCTGTGGATCGTGGCGAGACGGGGCCCCAGCATCTCCCCGGTGTTGAAAAGGTGCCTCAGGTACGCGCGGCTGTACGTCCGGCACGTCTCGCATCCGCAGCGCGAGTCGAGCGGCCTGAAATCGCGGGCGTAGACCGCGTTCTTGAGAACGAGCTTCCCCTCTGATGTGAAGACGGTCCCGTTTCGCGCGTTTCTCGTCGGGAGAACGCAGTCGAAGAGGTCGACGCCCCTGGCGACGCCCTCGACGATGTCCTCGGGAAAACCGACCCCCATGAGGTAGCGCGGCCGCTCGGCCGGGAGGCACCGCGCGGTGAGCTCGACCATCTCCAGTGTCTCGGCCTTGGGCTCGCCGACCGAGAGGCCGCCGATCGCGTACCCGGGGAAATCGAGGGCGGTGATCTCGCGGCACGAGCGCTCCCTCAGATCGGGGTAGACGGAGCCCTGGACGATGCCGAAGAGAACGCGCTCGCAGCCGCCGCGTACGATGCGCGTCCCGCCGACGGAGGCGCTGCGCCGGGCCCAGAGGGCGGTCCGGGCGGCCGCCTCCGCGGCCGCGGGATGATCGCACGGGTAGCTCGCGCAGTGGTCGAGGACCATCATGACGTCCGAGCCGATCGAGAGCTGGATCTCGACGACGCGCTCCGGCGTCAGGAAGTGCGTCGACCCGTCGAGGTGCGACTTGAACTCGACCCCGTCGTCGCCGATCCGGGTGAGGTCGGCGAGGCTCAGCACCTGAAAACCGCCGCTGTCGGTGAGAACGGGGCCGTCCCACGACATGAACCGGTGGATGCCGCCCGCCTCCTCGATGATCTTCTCCCCGGGCCGCAGGTAGAGGTGATACGTGTTGGCGAGGATGATCGAGGCGCCGGCCTCGCGAAGATCCCTCGACGACATCGTCTTCACGGTGCCCTGCGTGCCGACGGGCATGAAGGCGGGCGTGTCGACGGCTCCGTGGTCGGTCGAGATGCGGCCGAGGCGCGCCCCCGCCGGGTCGACCGAGATCAAGTTGAAATCGAAAGGCATGGATCTCTGGCACCTTTCAGCGTATGAACATCGCGTCGCCGTAGCTGAAGAACTTGAACTTCCGCGTGATCGCCCACCCGTAGGCCCGCAGCATCGCGTCCCGCCCCGCGAACGCCGCGGCGAGAAGCAGCAGGCTCGACCGCGGGAGATGGAAATTCGTGAGGAGCGCGCCGACCACCCGGAACTCGAACCTCGGATAGATGAAGAGGTCGGTCGTCCCCGCGATGTAGCTCTCGCCGTCGATCGTCTGCTCCTCCTGCCCGGCGAGCGGCCCCCGCGCCAGAGATTCGAGCGCCCGCGTCGTCGTCGTTCCGACGGCGACGACGCGCCGCCCGGCGCGCCGCGCGTGCCGAATCTCCTCCCAGTAATCCTTTTTGAGAATGACGTGCTCGGGCTCGAGCGAGTTCTCTTCGACCGTTTCGCTCGCGAGCGAGCGGAAGCTTCCCGGCCCGACGTGGAGCGTCACGGGAAGAACCGTGATTCCCCGGCGCTTGATCTCGAACAGAACCTCTTCGGTGAAATGGAGGCCGGCCGTGGGCGCAGCCACCGACCCGTCGCGCTTCGCGAAAACGGTCTGGTAGCGATCGCGATCCTCAAGGACGTCGGGGCGCTTGATGTACGGCGGAAGGGGCACGTGCCCGAACGACTCGATGAACGCGCGCTCGGAAAACCCCGCCGGGAGGGCGACCCGCCACTCGCCGGGACCTGCGCTCTCCTCGACCGTGATCGCGTGAGCGGCCTCGCCGACGAGCACCGTCTCGCCGGGGCTCATCCGCTTCGACGGCCGGATCATCGCGATCCAGCGCCGATCGGCAAGACGCCTGACGAGGAACACCTCGACCGCCCCGCCGCTCGATCGGCGGCCGAGGATTCGCGCCGGGATCACCCGTGTCTCGTTGACGACGAGGATGTCCCCCTCCTGGAGATACCGGGGAAAATTCGAGAAGAGCGTCTCGCGGAGCTCGCCACTCCCCCGCGTGAGCACGAGGAGCTTGCTCTCGCCGCGACGCCGCGGCGGCTTCTGCGCGACGAGCTCCTTCGGAAGTTCATAATCGAAATCGCTCAGCTTCATGATTCGTAGGGGCTCGGGGTGAATGGTCCGGTCACTCGAGAAGGTCGCCCTGCGGGCCCTTTCCCTTCATCGCGAGGCCGAGGTGGCGGTAGCCCGCCTCCGTCGCCACCCGCCCGCGCGGAGTGCGATGGAGGAAGCCCTCCTGGATAAGGTAGGGCTCGTAGATGTCCTCGATCGTCTCGACCTCCTCGGAGACGGCGACGGCGAGGGAGCCGATCCCGACGGGGCCTCCCGAGAACTTCTCGATGATCGTCGCGAGGATGCGGCGGTCCATCTCGTTGAAGCCCTTCTCGTCGACCTCGAGACAGCCGAGCGCGTAGTCGGCGATCCCCCGGTCGATGGCGCCCGTCCCCTTGATCTGCGCGAAGTCGCGCACCCGCCGGAGCAGCCGATTCGCGATGCGCGGCGTCCCCCGCGAGCGCTTCGCGATCTCGACCGTGCCCTCGTCGTCCACGACGATGTCGAGAAGCCCGGCCGAGCGCCGCACGATCTGAATGAGATCCTCCGTCCGGTAGAAGTCGAGCCGCGCGACGACGCCGAAACGGCTCCGCATCGGCGGCGTGATCATCCCGGCGCGCGTCGTCGCCCCGACGAGGGTGAAGGGCTCGATCGAGAGGGAGTAATGCCGCGCGTGGGGCCCCTTGTCGACGACGAGCTCGCAGCGAAACTCCTCCATCGCGGGATAGAGGTGCTCCTCGACGACCCTACTCAGACGATGGATCTCGTCGATGAAGATGACGTCGCGCTTCTCGATCTGCGTGAGAATGCCGAGAAGCTCGGCGGGCGTCTGGAACACGGGGCCCGACGTCGTCCGTATGGCGACGCCGAGCTCGTGGGCGATAATGTACGCGAGCGTCGTTTTCCCGAGGCCCGGCGGGCCGTACAGGAGTACGTGGTCGAGCGGCTCGCCCCGCTGCTTCGCAGCCTCGATGAATATGGCGAGGTTCTCCTTCGTCTTTGTTTGGCCGACGAACTCGGCGAGGGTCCCGGGCCGCAGACGCGACTCCGACTGGACCTCCTCGGGCGCGACCTTCGGATCGGTGATATAGCCCGTCTTCGACATTCTCTTTCCGTCCTCGAGCGGCGCGCCGCCGCTACATCTGCTTCAACGCTTCGCGGACCACGTCCTCGACGCGGGCCGCCTCGCGAAGCTTCTCGGGTGGCACCTTCTCGAGCGTCCGCACGGCGCTCGCCCGCGACATTCCGAGGCTTTCGAGCGCCGTGATCGCCTCCTCGAGGAGGTCGTGCGGAAGCCCGATCTCGGCCGCTGGCGCCTCCGGGAGATACCGCTCGATCTCGATCTTGTCCTTGAGCTCGAGGACGATCCGCTCGGCGGTCTTCTTTCCGATCCCCGGAAGGGTCATGAGCGTTTTCGTTTTCTCGTCGCGGATGAGCCGCGCGATCTCGCCGGCGCTCGAGGCGGAGAGCACCGAGAGGGCGAGCTTCGGCCCGACCCCGCTCACCCCGAGAAGCGTCTGGAAGAGGCGCCGCTCGTTCTCGTCGGGGAAGCCGTAGAGGGTGAGCGCGTCCTCGCGGACGACGAGATACGTGTGAAGCCGCACCGGGCTTCCGGCCGGACCGAACGAGTCGAGTATGCGGAGCGGCACAAACACCTCGAGACCGACCCCGCCGACCTCGACGACGATCCGGTTCCCGTCACGGCCCCTGACGACTCCATCGATCGACGCGATCACCGGACTCCCTCCCGATACGTCGTCTCGCGGACGGCGTGACAGAAGGCGACGGCGACGGCGTCGCTCTCATCTTCGGTCTGTGGCTCGTGGTCGAAGCGGAGAATGCGCGTCACCATCGCGGCCACCTGGCTCTTGTGCGCGCCTCCCGCGCCGACGACGCTGGATTTCACCTCGCGCGGCGTGTATTCGTGCACCGGCATCCCCGCCTCGGCCGCGGCGAGGAGCACCACGCCGCGGACCTCGCCGAGCGTGAGCGCGCTCTTCGGATTCTTTGCCATAAACACGTCTTCGACGGCGAGAACCGTCGGATGGTAGCGCCCAATCACCTCGTCGAGCCCTTTCTTGATTTCGAGGAGCCGCTCGCTCACCGAGGCCGAGCGCGGCGTCTTGATGACGCCGGAGGCAACGTAGACGATGTCGCGGCCGCGGCGCTCGACGAGGCCATAGCCGGTGATGCGGCTTCCCGGATCTATCCCGATCGTCAGCGACACACGCTCACCCCGCGGGATTTGGCGGTCACTCGATCTCCGATTCGATCTCCTTGAGTATCTCGTCCGGGATGTCGAAGTTCGCGGCGACGTGCTGAACGTCGTCGAGATCCTCGAGAGCGCTCACGAGCTTGAGCACCTTGATCGCTTGGTCGCGGTCGAGCTTGACCGTCGACTTCGGATAGAGGGAGACTTCGGCGAGCTGGTACTGGATGTTCGCACCTTTGAACTTCTCGCGGAGCGGTTCGAACACGTCGGGAGCGCAGACCACCTCGAACACCCCTCCCTCGGGGCGCACGTCGTCGGCGCCGTTGTCGAGCGCGATCTCGAACACCTTCTCCTCGCTCGCCTGCGACGCTTCGACGACGATGACCCCCCGCTTCTCGAACATCCACGACACGGAGTTCGGCTCGCCCATGTGCCCGCCGTGCCTCGTGAAGAGATGGCGCACCTCGGAGCTCGTGCGGTTCTTGTTGTCGGTGAGCGTGGTAACGAGGAGTGCGATTCCCCCGGGCGCGTATCCCTCGAACGTGGCGGCCTCGTAGCTCACACCGGGGAGCTCCCCCGTGCCGCGCTGGATCGCGCGCTCGACGTTCTCGTACGGCATGTTGTTCTCGCGGGCGCTCTGCACCGCGACGCGCAGGCGCGAGTTGTTCTTGGGATCGCCGCCTCCCTCGCGCGCCGACGTCACGATTTCCCTGATGAGCTTCGTGAAGATCTTGCCCCGCTGGGCGTCGGCCTTCCCCTTCTTCCGCTTGATCGTACTCCACTTCGAATGCCCTGACACGGCACCCTCCTCACTGAGACTTCGATTCTCCCGACTTCGCGGCCTCGGCCGCGGCGATCAGCTTCTGCGCGACTTCGTGCGGCACTTCCTCATAATGCGAAAATCCCTGGCGGTGAGACGCGCGGCCCTGCGTCATCGAGCGGAGCCCGGTCGAATACCGGTGGAGCTCGGCGAGCGGCACCTGCGCCTTGATGAGCTGCACGCTCTCTTCCTGCTCCATTCCCTGAATCTTGCCCCGGCGCGAGGAGAGGTCTCCCATGACGTCCCCCATGAACTCGCTCGGGACGAGCACCTCGATGTTCATGATCGGCTCGAGAATCACCGGCTTCGCCTTGAGCACGGCCGCCTTGAAGCCGAGCGAGCCCGCGACCTTGAACGCGTTGTCCGAGGAATCGACCGCGTGATAGGAGCCGTAGTAGATGGCGACCTTGACGTCCATCACCGTGTAGCCGGCGAGCACCCCTTCCTTCATGGCGGCCTCGACGCCCTTTCCCACCGCCGGGATGAACTTGCCGGGAACGACTCCGCCGACGACCTCGTCGGCGAATTCGAAGCCGCCGCCCCGCGGGAGCGGCTCGACCCTGAGCCAACAGTCCCCGTACTGGCCGCGGCCGCCGCTCTGCTTCTTGTACTTGCCCTGCGCCTCGGCCTTCGCCGTGATCGTCTCGCGGTAGGGAATTCTCGGCTGTACCATCTCGACCTCGACGCCGCTGCGGCGCTTGAGCTTGAGCAGGAGCACGTCGAGATGGAGC
>JBGPBA010000071.1:0-6099 GCA_041481005.1 Candidatus Krumholzibacteriia bacterium
CTGCATCCCCGGGCGCGAAGCGCCGGATTCACCGGGGCCGTGCGGTGGGAGAGCATTCGCGCGCTCCGGGAGCGCCTGTCGATTCCCGTCATCGCGAACGGCGACATCCGCTCCGCCGCCGACTACCGGGAGATGGCGCGCGTCACCGGATGCACGCTCGCCATGGTCGGCAGGGGCGCTCTCGGGAATCCCTGGATCTTCCGGGAGATCGCCGGGGACGCGCGGGGGCTCGGGGGCCGCGAGGTCGGGCCGGCCGAGCTCTTCGCCGTCGTCGAGAGGCACCTCCTCCTCGAGGCCGCATTCATGGGCGAATGGGCCGCCGTGAGATCGATGCGAAAGTTCTACCGGTGGTACCTGCGGTCGTACGATGGGGCGAGGCACTGGCGCGTGCTGCTGTGCACGGCCGAATCGATCGCGGAGGTCCGCGGCATCATCGATGATCTGAAGAAGGAGCTCGGCATTCATGGAAGAGACACGGCTCAGGCGGCTTCTTGAGCAGGTGGCGAAGGGGCGCTCGTCGGTTTCGGACGCCCTCGAGAGCCTGCGGCACCTCCCGTTCGAGGACATCGGCTTCGCCAAGGTCGATCACCATCGCGCGCTCCGCTGCGGGAGCCCCGAGGTCATCCTCTGCGAGGGGAAGACCCCGGAGGAGATTCTCGGCATCGCGAGGAAGATCGTGTCGAGGGGGTCAAATGTGCTCGCGACCAGGTGCGCACCCGAGGTCTTCAAGAAGATCGGGCGGCGCCTTCCCGGGGCGACATATCATCCCGAGGGGAGGCTCTTCTACGTCGAGCGATCGCGGGTGAAGCGCGTGGGCACCGTCGCCGTCGTCTCGGGCGGCACCTCCGACCGGCCCGTCGCCGAGGAGGCCGCTCTCACGGCGCATCATTTCGGCGCGAACGTCGAGCGCCTCTACGACGTCGGCGTCGCGGGCATTCACCGGCTGCTCGCCTCATGGGAGACGATCCGCGCGGCGGACGTGATCGTCGTCGTCGCGGGGATGGAGGGGGCGCTCGCGAGCGTCGTCGCCGGGATGTCGGACGCTCCCCTCATCGCCGTGCCGACGAGCGTCGGCTACGGCGCGAGCTTTCACGGCCTCGCGGCGCTTCTCACCATGCTCAACAGCTGCGCGGGCGGGGTCACCGTCGTCAATATCGATAACGGATTCGGGGCGGGCTACGCCGCCTCCACCATCTGCAGAAAGATTCACGCGGGGAAGCGCGGGCCGCAAGCGACCGGGAAGGGCGGGGCACAGCGCGCGAGGAAAGCGGTTCGAGGAAAAAGGAGAAGCGATTGAGCACTCATGAGCGCGTGGGGCAACCCCGTATTCTCATCGTCGACCCGGCGGGGGGGTTGAGCGGGGACATGTTTCTCGCGGGGCTTTTCGCCCTCGGCGTCGAGAGCGCGGCCGTGAAGGACGTCGTTTCGAGGCTCCCTGGTCTTGAGAGCTTCTCCCTCACGGTCGACCGCGTGCGGACCCGCGGCATCTCGGCCGAGCGCTTGAGAGTCGGCTGCCCGCGCCGCGCGTGCGAGCGCGACCTCGCCAGCATTCTCAGGATGATCGCGCGGTCGAAGCTCGAACCGGCGGTCAAGGAGCTTTCGACGAAGACCTTTGTGCTTCTCGGCGAGGCCGAGGCGAAGGTGCACGGGGTGAGGCGCGAGGCCGTTCACTTCCACGAGGTCGGGGCGGTCGACTCGATCGTCGACATCGTCGGGGCCGTCGTCGCCCTCGGGATGCTCGGCTTTCCGAAGCTCTACCATCGGCGGTTCAGGCTCGGCAACGGATTCATCGAGACGTCCCACGGCGAGCTTCCCGTGCCCGCGCCGGCGACGATCGAGATTCTCAAGGGGCGAAGCGTCCGGCTCGACAACGAGCTCGGAGAGGTCGTCACGCCGACCGGGGCGGCGCTCATGAAGGCGCTCGCCGAGGAGCTTCCCGAGGATCTCTCGTTCATTCCGAAGCGCATCGTCTATGCCTCGGGGACGCGCGAGGAAGGGCCGCCGCCCGGGATGCTCAGGATCATCGAGGCGGAGCCGATGATGGTCGAGCGCTACGTCGCGGTGCTGCGCACGACGATCGACGACATGAACCCGGAGCACTACGGGTACGTTCAGGAGCGGCTCTTCGAGGAGGGGGCGCTCGAGGTCTACCTCACGCAGCTCATCATGAAAAAGGGACGCCCCGGTGTGCTCATGACCGTGCTGTGCGAGCCGGAGTCGAGAGGAAGCCTCCTCGAGATCCTCTTCCGCGAGACGACCACGCTCGGGGTCCGCGTGAGCTACGAGGAGCGCGAAGAGCTCGAGCGCTGGACGGAGAAGATCGCGACCCCCTTCGGTCCGATTCAAGTGAAGCGCGGCCGGCTGGCCGACGGGAGCGTCAAGACCGCGCCCGAGTACGAGGCGTGCAGGGCCGTCGCGAAGAAGAGACGAGTGCCTCTCGCGAAGGTCTATGAGGCTGCCGGGCGCGTCGCGGGCGGCACCGCCGCGCGTGGCACGGCCCCCGGTGGCGGCGCAAAGGGCCGCGGCGGTGCACGAGGCCGCGCGGGCGGGCCGAAGGTCAGGGGACCTCGGCGGCGAGGTAATAGATGAAGCTATTTTTAATTTTTGTAATAAGTTGCAGCCTTTGTTTCATGTTTTGCGCGAAGTCAAAGAACGTGCCGCCTCCCCAGGCGCCCTCGAGCGAAGGCCTCGGCCAGGTGATGACCCACCGCGTGGCGCTCGGGGAGACGTGGCAGTCTCTCTCTCGCGATTTCTACGGCGACGAGAGCCGCGCGCGCGAGCTCGCGCAGGACAACGGGAGCGATCTCTCCCGGGCGCCCCGCGAAGGCTCCGCTATTCGCGTGCTCCTTACCGCGCGCGAGGTCGACGCTGTCAAGGCGAAGCTCGAGGCCGCCCGCGTCTACAACGCCGGGCTCGATCTCGCTTCCGGCGGGAGCTACGCCGAGGCGGCGCTCAAGTTCGAGGAGGCGGTCAAGCTCAACCCACATTTCCCCGACGCATCGTTCAACCTCGCGATCGCGTACCAGAAGCTCGGCTACCAGACGAAGGCGATCGCCATCCTGCGCGACCTTCTCGTCGTGTCCCCGGGCAGCACCGACTACCTCTACGCGCTCGGGGCTTCGCTTTTCGACTCGGGAGACCTCGGCGCCGCGCGGCGAACATTCTCCGACGTGCTCGACAAGGACCCGACAAACCGCAAGGCGCTTTTCTCCTTCGGCGTCGCCTGCGAGAAGACGGGGAAGCCCGACGAAGCGCGAAGCGCATTCGAGCGGTACATCCAACTCGATCCCCAGGGTGAATGGGCCGACTCCGCGCGTTCCCACCTCGAATCCCTCCGGTCGCGGAGGTAGCTCGTGATCACGCTCGAAGGGGTCTCGTTCGGCTATCCCGGCTCGCGAGCCGGGAGCGCCCTCGAACGGGTGAGCCTCGCGATCCACGACGGCGAATGGGTCGCCATCGCCGGCGGAAACGGCTCCGGGAAGACGACTCTCTGCAAGCTCATCGCGGGGCTCTCGCGGCCTGATTCGGGGACGGTCGAGATCGACCGCCGCGCGGCGTGGGATGCCCTCAGGGCCGCGCGCGGCGAGCCGCCCGTCTCGATCGCCTTCCAGGACCCCGACAGCCAGTTCGTGACATCGAGCGTGCGGGACGAGATCCTGTTCGGCATGGAGAATCTCGGGCTCGACCCGGCGGCGGCCGAGTCGCGATGCGCCGAGGCGCTCGCGGCTTTCGACCTCGAGCGCTACCGCGCGCGAAATCCCCACACCCTCTCGGGAGGCGAGAAGCAGCGGCTCATCCTCGCCGCGCTCCGGTCGATGAGCCCGCGCCACCTCGTGCTCGATGAGCCGTTCTCATATCTGGACGATGAGGGGAGAAGATCGTTTCTATCGGGGCTGCGCTCCGCGTTCAAGAGCCGGGGCCGGGCCGTCGTCTGGGCGACCGTTTCCCGCGAGGAGATCGATCTCGCCGACCGCGTTCTCTTTATCGAGAAAGGAAGCGTGGTTTTCGATGGACGCCCCGCGGATCTCGAGGCGGCGCTTGCGAAGGACGTTTTGGACAATGCTCTCGTCCGCCCGGCGGCGCCGAAGGAGAATCGCGCGCGCGCGCGCTCGGGCGGTGGGGACATCGGCGAGGGCGCTGGCGAGAGCGCCGTTGGCAGCGGCGGCGCGGACCCATCCTCGCGGCTCATTCACATTGAGCATGCGCGATTCTCTCCCGATGGCGCAGCTTTCGAATTGCGCGTCCCGGCATTCAGTCTCTCGAGGGGCGAGAAGGTTGGCGTTTTCGGGCCGTCGGGCTCGGGGAAAACGACCTTTCTCCTCGGATGCTCGGGGCTTCTTCCGCCGCGGGCGGGCACGGTCGCGCTTTTCGGCAGGCCGGTGACGAAGCAAAGGGATTTTCCAGCGGGACGGATCGCCTATCTCTTCCAGAGTCCCGAGCAGGGTTTCTTCGCGCCGACTGTTCGGGAGGAAGTTGCCCTTGGCCATCGCAGCTTTCACGGCACGGCGGGGGAGAAAGAGGCAGTCGAGCGAACCCTCGAAAAGGTGGGCCTCTCTCCGGAACGTTTTCTCGACCGCAGCCCCTTCCATCTTTCCGAGGGCGAGAAGAGGCTCGTCGCTCTCGCCTCGGTTCTCATCCTCGAGGCCCCCGTGCTCCTTCTCGACGAGCCGACGATCTTTCTCGACGGGCGGGCGCGCCGCACGCTTCTCGACGTCCTCGCGAGCCTCGCCGAGGCGGGTACCTCCGTCCTCATCGCGTCGCACGATCGGGCGCTTCTCGAATCATTCGCCGAGAGGTCGATTCTGATTGAGGGGGGCGAGATTCTCTAAGGAGCCGTTGTGCCGCCGCGCCGTCACCAACCCAACTGCGCCCCGACGAGCAGCCGCAGCCCGGTCACGTTCATGTCCGGGTAGAGAAGCACCGAATGGACGAGGTTGTGCTCGGCCCGATCCTCCGCGCTCTGAGCACCGAGCTCCTCGAATACGGCTTTCCCCGCCTGAATCCACTGGGCCTCGGCGACGAGGGAGAAGCTCTCGAGGACGGGCATTATGGCGCCGATGAGGCCATGGGCCTCGAACGCCGAGCGCAGTGCGATCGGCGTGTGACCTTCGTGTTCCTCGCCGGCCCGGCTCATCGAATATCGCAGTTGATCCAGCCCGATGATGCCTCCCGCGCCGATTCCCGCATAGGGGATGATCCTCTGAGTGATATCCGGCTTGCGCAAAAGAAAGATAGTGGTGAGGGAGAGGTCGAGCGCCGCCATGCCGAGCGTGCGCCTTTCGACCGTCCAATTCGGATCGATGATCCTCGCGTGTCCCCGGCGAACGCCGTAGAGAGCCCCGTCCGCTCGCAGGCTCAGACGGCTCGGTGAGCCGCCCCATATCCTCGCGCTCCCCTGAAGCCCGTATGCCCATGAGTAGGTGTGGCTCATCTCCGCGCCGACGAACCGCTGATAGAGCAGCTGGAAACGCCAGACCGGGCCCGGATCGGCGCCGGAGTTGTCGGCCCGGCCCTGGGCCCGGGCTCCCAACGGCATGAGCGAGATCCACGCGACGACCATGAGGATCATTCGAGCGGCATGTATGCTGCGAGCCATCGGCGGTCTCCTTTTCATTCGGCTCTTTTCATTGTACAGGCTCCCGGTCGCGCCGCAAGCGGTATCTCGAGGATGCGGGCGCCGCCGCGCCCGAAGGCGGTCCTCCGGTCAAAAGAAAAGTATTGCCAAGCGGGATTGCGGCATGGGACGATGCCCATCGAAAGATCGCCGCGCCCCGGATCAGGCTGACGCATCGGGTGCGCGAGCAGCACGAGCGCGCGGGCTTTCGGAGGTTTAAGTATGTCGTCCGCGTGGCTTCATAACTACGAGATCACGAAGCTCGCCATTTCTTACCCGAGTCTCACCAATCTTATCATCCTCGTCATACTCGCCCTTGCGGTATTCGCGTCGACGAGACGAAACGGCGGGCCGTTTGCCTTCCTCGAGAGAAGCCAGACCGATCAGCTCAGGGGCATCGCCATCCTTCTCATCGTTCTCGGCCACCTCTGGGTGCACGTTTCGCAGACGAGGGCCAATGCCGTTTTCTCGGGCGAGGCGGTCGC
>JBGPBA010000072.1:0-6066 GCA_041481005.1 Candidatus Krumholzibacteriia bacterium
CGAGGCCGCCGCGGCCTTCGCGGAGCAGGCGAGCGCGCTTCTTTCGGGCGAGGTCGATCTGTTCATCCTCGAGACCTTCGCCGACCTCAACGAGATTCACCAGGCGATCATCGGCGTCCGTTCGGTGAGCGATCTGCCTATCGTCGCACAGATGACGCTCCAGGGGGACGGGCTCGCCCTCTATGGCACGGAGCCCGCCGACTTCACGAGGCGGCTCGGCGAGTGGAACGTCGACGTCATCGGCGTCAACTGCTCCGTCGGCCCGAAGATCATGCTCGACGCGGTCGAGAAGATGGTGAAGGTCGCCGACCGTCCGATCTCGGCGCAGCCGAACGCGGGCACCCCGCAGAACGTCGAGGGGAGGAATATCTACCTCGTTACGCCGGAGTACCTCGCCGAGTACGCGCGGCGGTTCGTCCAGGCGGGGGTCAGGGTCGTCGGCGGCTGCTGCGGCACGACGCCGGCGCACATCCGGGCGATCCGCGACGCGCTCCGCACGGTCCGTCCGCACGCGAGCGCTCGCCGCGCGGCGCGAGCCGAGCCGATCGCGCGCGAAGAAATCGCCGCGGTGCCGCTCGCCGAGAAATCCACGCTCGCCTCGAAGATCGCGACGGGGAAGTTCGTTCGGATCATCGAGTGCGTCCCGCCGCGCGGGGCGGACCCGAGCTCGGTGCTCGCCGCGGCACGCTACTGCGCCGAGCACGGCTTCGACGCGATCAATATCCCGGACAGCCCGCGCGCGGCCTCGCGAATGAGCCCGCTCGCGCTCGCCGTCCTCATTCAAAATACGGTCGGCATCGAGGCGCTGCTCCACTACTGCTGCCGGGACCGGAACATCCTCGGGATTCAATCGGATCTTCTCGGCGCGCACGCGCTCGGCATCCGGAACCTGCTGCTCATTACGGGCGACCCGATCCGGACGGAGGATTACCCGGACGCCACCGCCGTCTTCGACATCGATTCGATCGGTCTCGCGAACCTCGCCTTCCGGCTGAACCATGCGCGCGACCTCGGCGAGCGGAGCATCGTCTCCCCCACCTCCTTCCTCCTCGGCGTCGGCGTCAACCCAGGCGCGGTCAACTTCGAGGAGGAGATGCGGCGCTTCGAGTGGAAGGTCAAGGCGGGCGCTGAATTCGCCATCACGCAGCCGATCTTCGACACGAACGACTTCGAACGGTTTCTCAACCGTGTGCGCCCGCTGCGAATCCCGATCGTCGCCGGCGTGTGGCCGCTCGCGAGCTTCCGGAACGCCGAGTTCCTCAACAACGAGCTCCCCGGCGTTCACATCCCGCCGTCGATCATGGAGCGGATGCGCGAGGCGGAGAGCGGTGAGCGAGCCCTGCTGGAAGGGATCGCCATCGCCGCCGAGATCCTCCGCGAGGTCGCCCCGCACGCGCGCGGCGTGCAGATCAGCGCGCCCTTCGGGCGGTACGAGCACGCCCTGGCCGCGATCGAGCGCGCGCTCGGCGAGGCGGGCGAATCCGGCGCGCCCTGCAAAACTCCTAGAAATTGAATCCGAGGAAGAAATCGACCTTCACGCCCGGCTCGATCGTGTGGAAGTCGGTGAGCCGGGAGAAGTTCAACCGGGCCACGGGAAGGTAGCCGAGGTTCATCTCGACCCCGACGCCGAGACTCCCGAGCCAGCCCGTGTCGAAGATGAAGCCGTCCACCCTGCCGACGTCGGCGAAGAGCGACCCCCGGAAGAGCGGAAACTCGATGAGGCCGAAGGGCAGCTTGAGGAGCAGCCGGTCGACCAGCGGAAAGCGGACCTCGTTGTTGAGGAGCAGCGTGCGCTTCCCGGCGAACTGCCGGAACTCGTAGCCGCGCAGGTCCCACGCGCCCCCGAGATAGAAGAGCTGCAGGTCTCCCCCCCACGCGTTTCTGCTCACGAGCCGCTGGGCGAACACGACGCGCTCCGAGAGGCTGACGTAGTTTCGCAGATCGACCTGAAGCGTCGTGCTCCCGAAGTGTGAGCCCTTCAGGTCGATCGTGCTTCCCGCGGCGACGTTCAGCCTGCGCCCCGTCGAGGGGCCCCCGACGTACCAGACGATGTTGTCGAAGGTCCAAGAGAGATAGTTCGACCAGAGCCATGTTTTTCCGTTTTCGAGATCGAGGAACGAGAACTCGGCGTCGCGCTCCATTCTCTTGAGTACGGTCGTGAAGTCGAGTCGCGTGAAGCTCGAGAAGGGATAGCTCGTCCCGGCGAGCACCCCGTAGCGCCGCTCGAACGTGAGCAGGTCGAGCGACGGGCCGACGAAGGTCGCGAGATGGAACGCCCCGACGGCCCAATTGAGCCGGTGCGTCAGGTTGACGTACGTCACGGCGACGTTGAGCTTCTTGAGAAATTCGTCGAGGTTGTCGGAGGCGCTGCCCAAGAGAACGTCGAACTGGTGGTTGCCGAGAACGTCGGTGAAAAAGAGCTGCGCGCCGTTTCCCATGCCGCCGAAATCCGGATCGACGGTGAAAGCGGCGCCGATGAAATCGAGACCGAACTTCGGACGGTATACCGTATTCGCGAAGTGCTCGTTCGATTCGATCTTCGGGGGCGACCACGCCACGATCTCTCCCGAGGGCTGCGCGAACGCGATCGGGCGCGCTTCGCGGTCGAGCTTCGTCCGGTAGAGGCGGAAGGTCCCCGCCGTGTACGCGGCGAACAGACAGGTCGTGTCGCCGGGGCACGGCCACGGCGTCAGGGCGCCTCCAAGGACGTTCGTTTGCCTCGAGAGACGACCGTCGCGAAGCAGGTAGACGTTGTAGTCGTCCTCCCGGTCGGAGGTGAAGAGCACGCCGCTCCCGTCATGCAGCCACCGGGGGCTCCCGTCGTGCCGGCCGGGATTGGTGAGCGCCGCGATCTCCCCCGTGCGCACGTCGATCGTATGGAGACAGGTAATGCCCGTATGGATGTCGCCGCAGCGGTCGGAGCTGAAGACGAGTACGTTTCCGTCCGGCCGCCAATCGGGATCCACGTCGTCGAAGTAGTCGTCGGTGAGGCGGCGGAACGCGCCGCTTCCGACCTCATAGAGAAAGAGGTCCGATTTCCCGGTGCCGTCGATCGCGGAAAAAGCGATCGTGCGCCCGTCGGGCGACACGCAAGGCGAGCTGAGAATCCGCGCGTCCGGGGAAACGATCTTCTCGAGCACGCGCCGCCGTTCGACGTCATAGAGGTAGATCGCATCCCGCGCTCCCGCCTTCGAGACGAACGCGAGCGTGTCCCCCTTGACGGAAAGGCGGCTCCTCAGAAGCGGTATCGATTCGAAGTCGTTTCGGAGACCGCCGCGGATGAAGATGTCGCGGCGCCACCTGCCGCCGGCGTCCCGTCGGAGATCGAGAATGTTGATCGTCCCGCCGTCGTAGCCGACGCAGAGGTAGCGCGGGGGCCCGGCTGCGGTCCCCACTATGACCGGATGAATCTCGAACGCCGGCCCCTCGGGCGACAGCATGTCGCCGAGCTCCGACGAAGGGCGCAGCGACAGCACGGCCGGCCAGTAGCGGCGGTTGAGGTAGTCGCGCCACCCCTCGCTCAGGGGACCGAGCCCGACCCCGATCGATTTTCTCAGGACGATCTCGAAATGATCCGCCTTCCACCAGTTCTCGAGGATGAGCCGCACCGAGTCGCGCCCGAACCGCGTCGTGAGGTAGCGGAGCACGCTCTCCCCTTCCTTGTACATGAGGAAGGAGCCCTCGATTCGCCAGATCTCGCTCAGCGGATACACGAGACCGTTCGCCACCGCGTCGCGCAGAAACATCTTCGCCTCGCTGTCGGGCTCGGGGTTGGCGAGATACTCGGCGAGACCCTCGGTGAACCACAGAGGCGGCTCGTTATATGAGAAATGACGGTGCGCCGACATGACCTGGCGCAGCTTCTCCATCATGAAGGCGTGGGCAACCTCGTGGCGGAACACCTGTTCGAGCTTCGAGTAGGAGCCCAGGAACGGGAGCGCAATGCGCCCCTTCATGTACTCGGTGAAACCTCCCGTCGACTCGCTGATGAGGAACGGGATGATGTTCGTTTCCTTGAAGTCGTGGTGCGTTCCGTAGAGAACGACGGGAATCCTCGTCTTGAACTGGACCCCGAAGAAGACCGAATACTCGGCGTAGAGGCTGTCCGAGAGGCTCGCGACGAACTCCGCGATCGGGAGCTCGTCCGGGTAGTAGTAGAAGTCGAAGCGCGGGGTGTCGATCATCCTCCAGCTTTTCGGCGCGTAGATGACCTTGTTCTTGCCGAACGGGTACTGCGCCGAGGCGGGGGGCGCCGCGATGGCGAGGAGGCATGCGATGAGAATGACTCGTGAGATAGGCTTCATGGCCGTCGGTACTCGTCCACGCGGAACGTTCCTCCGAAGGCGACGGCGACCGGCCCGGTGAGCCGGCACCGCGTTGCTCCCGTCGGCGCCGCTTCAAAATCGACCTCGAGGACGTCGCCCCCCGCCGTTTCGCACGCGACGGGCGGCGCCACGAGCCCCAGGTGGGCGAGAACGACCGAGATGACGACCGCGCCCGTGCCGCACGCGAGCGTCTCGTCCTCAACGCCTCGCTCGTACGTTCGGTACGCGAAGCGGTTCCCCCCGCGGAGCGAAACCGCGCTCACGTTCGCGCCGGCGTGCCCGAACGCCGGATCGCGTCGAATCGCGCGGGCGGCGCGAACAAACTCCTCCGAGGAGAGCGAGGCAAAGCCCTCGTCGACGACCACGGCGTGGGGAACACCGCAGACGCCGTAGTGAGCGACGAGCCTCGAGGACGCGAGCGCAACGCCGAGCCGGAGAGAGACGACTTCCCCCACGCCGATCCGGACGCCCCGGGGGAGCACCTCGGCGTCGACGACCCCCGCGCCCGTTTCGAATCGCATCGCGCGTGCCGCGAGCCCGGTCTCGAAGGCGAATGCCGCGGCGCACCGCGAGCCGTTGCCGCAGAGCTCCGCCTCCGTGCCGTCGCTGTTGTAGTATCTCATGGTGAAATCGGCCGACGCGCTCGGCCGGATCAGGATGAGGCCGTCTCCCCCGACGCCGCGGTGGCGATCGCAGAGGGCGGCAATCGTTGCCGGCGAGAGATCGAGGCGCCCGAGCCGGTCATCGATCATGAGAAAATCGTTTCCCGCCCCGTGCATCTTGACGAATGCGATGTTCTCTTCCATGCACGCCCTCTCATTTCAATGTGATCGGCTCGAGCTTCTTCTGCTCGCCGGGCTTCAGGACGAGCGTGTCGGGCAGCGTGACGCACGGCTCCCGCGCCACCTTCGTCGTATCGGTCGGCTCGACGTAGGTGCCGCACAGCGTATCGCGCTTGACGTCGATGAACGCGGTGAGCCGGTACGAGCCGGGGAGCACCGCGCTCAGGAGAAAGTGTCCCGTCGAATCGGCGTTCGCGACGCGCGCTCTCTCCCCCTTCTTGAGCGATTCGAGCCTGAGCGTCGGGCGTTCCTTGAACGCGGTCTCGTTGACGACGCGACCCGCGATCGAGCCCGGCTCGTTCGGGTCGATAACCTTGATGCGCAGAGCTTCGATGAGGCGCGCCTGGCGCGTGAGAAGCAGGGTGTCGGGATAGAGCGCGTCGAAGTCCTTCCCCGGCGTGAAACGCCCGTTGTTGTCGTTGTCGACGAACCCCCGGAGAAGAAAACGCGCGCCGTTCGTCGGGAGGCCGCGGAAGGCGAACGCGCCGCCTTGGTCGGCGGGGGCGATCCGCGAGGGCTTCGCCGCGCGGACATCGATCGTGTCGCGGCCGCGGATCTGGAAAAGCTCGGCGACGCCGGCCGAGTCAGGTTTCTCTTTGAAGAGGACCCATCCCGATATCTCTCCCCGGTCCATCGAATCGGCCGTCGCGAAGTAAAAGGTGTAGTTCTCCTTCGTCTGGACCTGGTGGTCATCCTTGATTCCCGCCCGCAGCACGATGCAGACCGTCGTGTCGGGGAGCGGGTTCGCGAAGCGGATCTCGAGATTGTTCCCCCGCGCCCTCAGCCGGTCGAACGTCACAGGCGGAAACACGAGCACCTTGTTTGTGAAGCTCGTGCCGTCCACCTTCTCGCTGAACACGATCACCGGCTTGACGTCGCGGCCCACGCCCGCCGAATCG
>JBGPBA010000073.1:0-6045 GCA_041481005.1 Candidatus Krumholzibacteriia bacterium
AGCCTGGCGAGCTTCTTCTTCGCGACCCTTCGCCTGATCGCTTCATCGTATTCAATGAGGACGAGATAGCTTATGGCACCCTTCGTCTCTGAGTGCATGGACTCGTACACCTCGTGCATGGGAAGCGCCTGAACGTAGTAGAGATCGAAGAACCGCCGCGCTTCGGGCTCCAGATCTTTGAAAACGGCCCTGAGGTGCCGGACGCCGCCCTCGCTGCGATAATAGTCTCGACAGTGGTTTCGCACGACGGCGAAAAGCCACGCCGTCAGCGTCGATCTGCCCGCATAGTTCTTCAGCTTGTCCCGCTTGAGCTTCTCGAGAAGCGAAACGTAGAGATCTCTGCTCGTCTCGGGGTCCCTCACGTAGCGCCGGATCGACTGCTCGATGATCGGGGAGTACACCTCGCAGAATTCTCCCCACGCTTCGGCATCGCCGGAGAGCACCCTCGAAACGAGAGCCAGCTCATCTTCCATGCTCGCCCCCGAAGGACACGGGGTCCTGCCGGTAATAGAGGCGGAGCTGCTCGTAGAGCTCCGGGTGGAAGAGCTTGAGCTCGCGGGCCTTCTCGAAGAAGAACTCGGTGACCACGGCGAAGAACTCGGCGGGGTTCGTCGCGCCGTACGGGTCGAGGAAGGTGGGGCGGCGGCGCTCGACGTTCTCGACGAGCCGATCGTACTCCTCGCCGAGGACGCGCTCCCATTCGGCGTACATCGATCGCTCGGGCAAGAGCGGCGCCCCGTCGGCGCGCCCCGCCTCGTCGTCGAGCTGGTGCGCGAACTCGTGAAACACGACGTTGTAGCCGTCGTTGATGTCGGCGGCGTCGATGACGACGTCGTTCCACGAGAGGACGAGGGCGCCGATCGACCACGATTCGCCGCTTCGATCCTCGATGTTCTCGGAGATGAAGCCGCCGGGCTCGCGCCTGCGCACCGGGGCGAAATAGGCGTTCGGGTACACGAGGATCGATTGGAGGAGCGGGTAGAAATCGGTCTCGCGGTGAAGCAGCAGGATGCAGGCCTGCGCGGCGATGGTCACGCGGATCTCGTCGGTGATCTCGACCCCCTCGCACCCCTCGAAATGTTTCTCGCCGAGGAACACCAGGATGAGCTTGCGGAGCTCCTCCTGATCCGCAGGCGGAAGTATGCCGCAGTACGGTACGTGTCGCTCGAGGATGGCGAGCCATTCGGGTGGGAAGGGCTGACGCATGAGGCGCTCTCGGCGCCTCTTCTTTATTCCGAACATGACGCGGCGATTGTAGACCGGCCGGGACGCGCAGAGGAAGCTCTATATCTTCAACGCGGCATGCGGGTGAAGATGTTCGTCGCGATCAGCGCGATGGCGCTCGGGATCGTCTTGTATATATAAGGGAAGTTCTCGACGGCCTTCGGCGGCCGCAGGTAGAACGACGCGTACGCCTTGAAGAGAAACCGGTTGAGCGCCTGCGGGGTCACCTTGTCGAGCTTGATCGTCGGGCGAAGGCCCGAGTACATCTCCCAGTCGTTCGTCAGGAGCTTTTCCTTGACCCTCTCGAAGAGCTTCGTGCCCGGGTAGGGCGTCAGCAGCGAGAACTGGGCCCTGCTCGGGTTGAGCGACTTCGCCAGGTCGATCGTCTGCCGCATCGTGTGCTCGCTGTCGCCGAGGGCGCCGAGGATGAAGGCGCCGATGATCTTGACCCCGTTCTCGTGGAGAATGTCGACGGCCTTCTTCGCGTCCGCGACGCTCGATTTCTTGCCGTATTCGTTCAGGATCTCCTGGCTCCCGCTCTCGAAGCCGAGGAACATCCACTTGAGCCCGGCCTTCGCCATGGCCGTGACCATGCTCGGGTGCTTGACGACCGTCTCCACGTGGGACATCGCCTCCCAGTAGAGATCGTATCCGCCCGCGACGATCCGTTCGGATAGCTTGACGGCCCGGTCGGGGTTGAGGGTGAAGTTGTCATCGATGAAGTTGATGGCGCTGTAGCCGTACTTCCCGTGGATGAGATCGATCTCCTCGATAAGGTTTTCGACCGAACGCGGTCTCCAGCGGACCCCTGAGAATTGAGAAGAGGAGCAGAAGTTGCAGTTGAATGGGCAGCCGCGGGAAGTGATCATCGTCGTCATCGGGCGGCCGTCGATCTTCTCTTTGTAGCGTCGAAGCGGCAGGAGGTCGCGCGCCGGAAACGGGAGCGAGTCGAGGTCGTTGATGAAAGGCGCCGGGGCCGTCCTGACGATCTCCCCGTCGGATATGCGCGAGAGCCCCTGTACGTCGTCGATCGGGATCTCGCCCGAGAGAGACTTGATGAGCGAGTGGAAGGAGTATTCCCCCTCATTTTTGATAATGTAATCCACGAAGCCGCTTCTCAGGGCGTCCTCGTCGAAGAAGCTCACGTGGGGTCCTCCCATGACGACCTTCGCCCCGCCTGCCTTGGCGAGCTTCGCGATTTTCATGGCGGTCGAGTATCTCGCCGTGTCGGCGGAGATGCCGATGACGTCATAGCCGGCGAAGGGGAAATGCTTCCAGCGCTTTCTCTCTATATTGAAATCGATGATCTCGACGTCGTGGTCGTTGACGAGGAGCGAAGCGAGGTAGGCGAGACCGAGTGGGGGGCGGCTGAGCCCCATGCTATAGTAGCCGAAACCGACGGGCGGATTGACGAGTAGAATTCTCATAATACATCCTTCATCCGATATGCCTCAAGACGCCTCAGTTGCCGGGAAGATAAGGTTTCTCGGGTATCCTGGTGGTTCGAGCCCTGCTCAGCGTTGAGCGTGCACCAAACGTACCAATTGCCCCGAGTCGCGTCAAGGCAAATTATGTGATATAATGCAATTGGATGGTCAACAACAGGGGAGAACCGCGCCATGGGAAAAATAATCCTCACATTCCTCACGCTGGCGGCGGCGCTCTCGGTGACCGCCGGCGCCGCGACGCTGCGGGTGCCCCAGCAGTACCCGACTATCCAGGCCGCGATCGATCAGGCGACCCTCGGGGACGTTGTGCTCGTGGCCCCGGGCGTCTACACGGGCCCGAATCCGATCCTCGTTGCCGGAAAGAAGAACATCCGGCTCCTCGGTGAATTGGGAAGGGAGTGGACCGTTCTCAACGGAACGATCGAAGTCGACGCCTCGAGCGATGTCTCGATCGCCGGGCTCACGATCAACGGATCGCTGAGAATCGCGTGCAACTCGGGGACGGTCGTTTCCTCCTGCATCGTGCAGCATTCGACGGGGAGCGGGATCATCGTGACCGGGTGTCCCTCGGGCGCCTACTCTCACGTCGAGATCTCGGACAATATCGTTCGAGAGAACGGGGGGCACGGGATCGAGGCGGAGCTGAGCGGCGGAGAGGCGCTGTTCATTGGAAATGAGATCGCGGGCAACGGCCTCTCGGGCCTTTCCATTCTGCATTCGTACTGCGAGATCGCGGGTAACATCATTCACGACAACGGGACGAACGGCATCTCGATAGATCAGGCCACCTCCTCGATACTCGGCAACACCATCGCGCGAAACGCCGGGTTCGGAATCGGCATTACCACGCAGGGAAGCCCGCGGACCCAGACGATCGCTCGAAACGTCATCACCTTGAACGGAAGCGGCGGCGCGTACGGCGACGCGCCCGTCGCCCACGTCATCTCGTGCAACGACGCGTGGGGCAACTCGGCGTCCCCCCGTGGAAACTACGCGGGTCTGATAGGAGACCAAACCGGGCTCAATGGGAATATCTCGGAGAACCCGCTCTTCTGCGGCGCGGCCGAGGGGAATTTCTCCCTCGGAGCCGGCTCTCCGGCCTTGTCCCAGGCGTGCGGGGGGATGGGGGCGCTCGAGGAGCCGGGCTGCATCGAGCCCATAAGCGTTCAAAACGCCACGTGGGGCCGGATCAAAGCGCTGTACCGGTAGCCGCGGGTCCTGTCGCCGATTGCGCCCCGTCCGTGCTCGCCGCGCACGCCGGGGCGGCGACGAGTTCCTCGCCCGTCAGGGCCCAGAGGCGCCGCAACCGCGTCCGGACGCGCACCCGGCGCCGTGCGCTACGTTCCAGGGGGGCCCCATCGGCGCCACCCGCGCCTCACGGCCCCTGCGCGGGCGCCGGAGCGACCGCCGCGAATTCTTCGATCTCCGCCAGCATCTTCTCGCGTTCAATTCGCATCTTGGCGTACATGAGCCTCAGATCGACGAGCATCCGCTCGCTCTCGAGGAAATCGGTGAGGGGCGCCTGAGCGTTCGTGTACGATGCGCGCTGGACGGCGACGATCTGCTCCGCGCGGGGGATGAGGGCCTGCTCGAAGAGGGTAATCTGGCGCTCGTCGTTTCGCAGGTCGTAAAGAGCGAAGACGGTCCTGGCTTTGAGGTCGTTTTCGGCCTGGCGCCGCATCGCGCGCGCGGCGTTGAGCTCCGCCTCGGCCTGAACAACCGAGGCGTGAATGGCGTCGAAGCGGACGAAAGGAGCCGTCAGCATGGCCATGATGCTCTTCGTCATCCCCGCCAGATCTCCGCTGAGACTGAGGCCGAGCTCGGGGATATACCGGCGGCGCATCATCGTGATCGCGTGCTCGTCCGCTTTCACCTCGTGCGCGAGGGTGGCGAGCTCGGGGTTGCGCTCGGCGAGGAACGAGAGCACCTCGGCGTCGGTATATGGGAACGGCCTCGGGGCCGGGAGTGCCTTCGGCGGATCGAGGGGTGCCGCGGGCTCCCGCGAGAGAAGCGCGTTGATCGTGGCGAGCTGGCCGGGCATCTTGGCCTCGAGGCTCCGGAGATTGTTCCCGGCGAGGTCGAGGTCGTTTCGCGCCTGGAGAATCTCGACGCTCGAGCCCTGGCCCGCGCGCAGGCGAGCCTCCGAATTGCCGTACGTGCCCTGAAACAGCGAAATGGCCGCCTGCTGCAGACGGATCGACTCGGCGAGAAGGGCGTACTCGTAGTATGACTCGAGAACCATGGTTCGCAGCCCGAGCTGCGCCTTCCGGAAGCGAAATCCCGCGGCGCGGGCGAGCTCGAGCGAGCGCTTGCCCGCCGCCGTGATCATCCCCGGCCAGGGGATATTCGTCATGGGATCGTTGCCGATCGTGAGCGTGGTGGCGGCCAGCGAGGTTTTTCCCTTCTCGAACATCGATTCCCACGTGACGGCCGGCGTCGCGGGAATGCTCGCGTCCTGCGGGATCTGCTCGATCGCGGCGCGCCATTCCCAGTAGCGAGCCTCGAGCTCGGCGTTCGAGAGGTACGCGTACGCGAGGATGTTCTCGAGGGAGGCATCGGATGCGAGAGGCGCCGGCGTCGTTTTCACGTACGCCTTCCGCGCGAGCTCCCGCTCCTCGCTCTCGCCCCTCGGATGGAAGGCGCAGGAGGCGAGCGCGAAAGCTGCGAGAAGCGCCGCCGCGAGAAGGGGCACCGTCGCTCGCGGCGGCCGTGCATCCAACATCATCGCGCGATATCTCATGTCAGCCTCTGCGACTGGCCCTGCGCCGCTTCGCGCCACTCCCTGCGGAGCTGCCAGCGCTTGTAGAGGAGAAAAATCACCGGGTACACGAGGAGCTCCATGAGGAAGCTGATCGTAATGCCCCCGATGAGCGGCGCCACGAGACGCTTCGTGATGTCGGCGCCCGTTCCCGTCGCCCACATGAGGGGGAAAAGCCCGATGAGATCGGTCGCCACCGTCATGGTCTTCGGCCGGAGCCGCTTGACGGCGCCCTCGTGGATCGCGACGAAGAGATCCTCCATGTTCTTCATCCGTCCCTCGCGGCTGAACCGCGCGAAGGACGTGTCGAGGTAGAGGAGCATCACCTGGCCCGTCTCCGCGTCGACGCCGAGCAGCGCGATGATTCCCACCCAGACGGCGAGGCTCATGTTGTAGCCGAGGGCGTGCATGAACCAGAAGGCGCCGATGAGGCTGAACGGCACGGCCAGCAGGATGACGCCGACGCGAAACCAGCTTTTATTGCTCACGTAGAGCAGGATCACGATGAGAGCGAGCGTGATCGGGATCACGACCCGCAGCCGCGCGTTCGCCTGGGCGAGGTACTCGAAGCGGCCGGACCACACGCGCGAGTACCCGGGCGGCATCGGCACCTCG
>JBGPBA010000074.1:0-6032 GCA_041481005.1 Candidatus Krumholzibacteriia bacterium
AACCGCACCTGCTGGTTCATGTCGTACAGGCCGTAGACTTCGAGAAAGTTCTTCAGAAGCGAATCGGAGGCGGCGATCTCGCGCTCCCTGCTCACCACCTCTTGATTGAGGTACTTGATCCGGTCCGTGGCTCCTTCGACGGCGCTTTGGACGAGCAGGCTGTCGAGGTTCCTGAGATACTCGTTCGTAATGGCGAGGGCCCGTTCACGGCTGCGGTCTTCGACCGTGAGAACGATCACCCCCTCGTTCCGGATGATGACGCGGGTGTGCATCTGAAGCCGATTCCTGATCTCGTCGGGATCATTCGTCCCATACGCCTTCTTGAGCCCGACCTTCGCGTCGACGACGTCGCTCATCCTGCGACTGCGGATGAAGAAGTCGATGATGTAGTTCTTTCGCGCCCGCAAGTAGGCGGCGAACGACTCCCCGAAGCTGCCGAGCGGGGCGAAGAAGCCCCTGAGGCCCGTGATGTCGCGCTCGACCCCGAGGGGGAGAAACGAGGTCGCGACCGTGTAGCGCGTCGGCAGCGCGAGGCTCACCGCGGCGGAGACAAGGAATCCCGCGAGCGTTATCGCGAGTACCAGCTTTCGGTGCAGGAAGACGATCCTCAACAGGGCAAGCATCTCTCGGCATACCTCTCCCGGGCGCTATCGAGGAATGCGGCGGGAGCCGCGAAATCGACGCAACACGGGCACTGTACCATCGGTTCGGCGCACCGGCAAGGGCAAAGCGTCACTTCCCCGTCTCGAGCCACCGGAGCATATCGGTGAGCTTCGGGTCGCCGGGAACCATCTCGAGCGCCCGTTTCACCCAGGCGGCCGCCTCATCCCGTTTCCCCGCCGCGAGCGCCTGGTTCGCGAGGAGCTGGCAGGCGAGCACGCGGTCCCTCGTTTGGGCCGAGGAAAGCGCCTCGAGATAGAGAGCGCGCGCCTCATCGCGCCGCCCGAGGGTCTCGAGAACTGATCCGTACTCGGCGGCGAGCCGCGGAAACCGCGGCACGAGGGAATGCGCCCGCGCGTAGAGCGCCGCCGCGTCTTCGGTCTCGCCGCGCTTCCGCAGCACCCGCGCGTAGTTGATGATCGATTCGACCTGGTTCGGATCACGCCGATACGCCTCGACGAAAGCCTCCTCGGCCTTCCGGTCGTCCTTGTTCTCGACGTAATAGTTGCCGAGGAAGGTGTACGCGGCGCTCTGGTTGACGCGGACGAACGTCCTCGTCGAGACGAGCACGAGGAACGCCGCCGCGAGCGCCGCCATCCAGAGCACGGGCCGCCACCGCCTCCGGGAGATCTCCTTCGCCGTCCATCCGATGAAATAGGCGGCGGCGAGCATGAGGATGGGGACGAGCGGGAGCCGATATCGCGCGTTGACGAAGAAGAGGAGCACCGAGACAAGACCGGCCACGACGAACACGAACACGATGCTCCGGTTGCGCCCGCTCCGCCCGAGAACGATGAGGCCGCAGGCGCCGAGCGGGGCGATCACCGCGAACGGGAGAAAGAGGAGCCTGAGGACGGGGCTCGCCTGGGCGTAGAAGTAAACGTTCGGAAGATCGGGGACTTCGGCGCCGTTCCAGAAAATGAGAAACTTCCGGCCGATGAGCCTGAGCCAGGCCGCCGGATCACCCCTGATCGCCTCGAGCGCGCGTTGAACGTAATAGTCGGACACCTCGGCGTCGCTCATGCGTCGGCCGCGATCGGCCTCTGCCTGCGCCCGCGCGTCCTCGATGAGCCCGCGCATGTCGCCGCGCATGCCCGGGGGCGGCTCGAACGTCCCCTGAGCGCCGGGGCGGTTGCCCATGTAGAAATTGATCCCTCCATGCGCCGTGACCGGCACGAGCTCCCCCGTGCTTCGCGCGTTGTAGGCGATCGGCGGAAGGAGGAAGACGAACGCCCCGATGACGCACGCGACGGCGGGCATCACGCCCCTGCCCTTTCGCCGGTTCCTGACGAGGAGCCAAACGGGGATGGCGGCGGCCAGCAGCAGAAAGAGGTTCGGTCTCCCGAGCGCCCCGGCGCCGAGGCAGCCGCCGAGGAGGAGCGCGGCGAGCCACGCGGGCACGCGCCTCCCCGCCGCCGTCATCGGCCGCACCCCCTGGAGGTCATGATCGAGGGCGAGCGCGAGGGCGAAGGCCGCCGTCAGAAGAAAGACCTCGATCGCGGTCGCGATGAGCATCCCCTCGTAGAGAACGAAGGGCGCATAGAGAACCGCCATGCACGCGGCGAGAGCGGCGGTGAGACCGGCGGAGGGTTTTCCCTTCCACGGCCCCTCGACGAGCCGTCCGCCCGCACGAGAAATGAGCGCGACGGTCAAAAGACCGAGGAGCGCCTGTATGATGCGCGGTGCGAGGAGCTGCTCGCCGAAGAGCCTGAAGACGCCGACGAGAAAGAGCGGATAGAGCGGGTTGAACGTGAGCGCTCCGGGCGGGAGGCTCCCGCCCGCGAGGATCGAGTGCGCGAGGTCGCGATAGAAGCTCGAGTCGAGGGAAAGCATATCGGCGAAGCTCGAGCGCTCGAGCTGCGAGAGGAAGACGATGCGGACAACGAGGGCGGCCACGAGGGCCGAGCCGATGAATATCGCGGGTCGTCGACCTCGTTTCTTCAATTCGCCCTTGCTCATAGCGGTCCGCTCCCGTGCGCGGCTATGCGGCAAAATCCCTCCAAAAGCTCCTCATTCCATTCGAGTACCGCCGGTAGCGGCCCCTGCAGAGCTCCTCGAGAAGAGTCGGCAGCCGTGCCGCCCGGTTCGAGCTCAGCCCCGCGCGTCTTCTCATGTGCGCGATCTTCTCGTCGAGAAGGCGGCTGTCGCGCGCCCACGTCGGGCGTTCGCCCACGCCGGGGCGGCCGACCAGCCTCTCGCGCGCCTCTTCGAACTGCCGGGCGGCGAGCTCGTACGCCTCCCTGCCGCCGGCGAGCGAGCGGTTGAGCTGATCGAGGATTCCCCTCTTTGCGCCGCCGACCACATTCGCTCCGTGCTGGCGGTACAGGTTCAGCGGCTCCGGAACGGTGACAATCCGGGCCTGGGCGGCGATGATGAGCGCGATCCAGCTGTCCTCCTGCCACGTGGCGGGAATGGGAAGAATGGAATCGAGGTACGAGCTCCGAAAGAGCAAAAGGGTGCCTCCCACGAAGGTGCGCTTGAGAAGGGGCTCAAATGCCCTCCCGGCCGCGACGAGCGCGAGCTCGCGCCGCCCGAATCCGATCGACTGCCAGAAACGGTACCCGAGGGGCCGCAGGCTCCCGTCCACGACCTCGGCGTCCGAAAACGCGAGCCCCGCCTCGGGGGAGGCCGCGAGCGCCCCCTCGAGAACGGAAAGCTTGCGGGGCATCCAGACGTCGTCGTGCGCGCACATCGCGATCATGCTCCCGCCGCAGAGCCGAAGCGCTCTCTCGAAGTTCTTCGTCACCCCGAGCCGCCGCTCGTTCACGTAGACCCGCACGGGAAAGGGCGCCGAAGCCGCGAAGCTTCGCGCGATCGGCACCGTCCGGTCGGAGGAGCCGTCATCGACGAGAACGAGCTCGTCGGGAAGGCGGGACTGCGTCGAGATGCTTTCGAGCTGCTCGGGGAGAAAACGCTCGCCGTTGAGAACGCAGAGCGCGACGGAAATCGTGCCGGGGCGCGGCGCCTTTCTCGCGGCATTTTCGTCGACGTGTGCGGTGCTCTCGTCACGGGTCGGGGCAGCCATGCTCGATACCTCGGTGAGCGAAGATTGACGGCGGCCGATTGTATCAAAGTCCGCGCCGCGGTGGCAATGACGGGCTCGTCACATGCGCAAGAAAACTGCCGCGCGCCCGTCGCGCCCAGCCGAAATACGGCGAGCCGGCGGGGCTCAATGGCCCAGAAATTGCCTTGACTCGGGGAGAACACGATGTTAATTCTAACCGTCATAACATCAAGCGGTTTCTGCACATGAGGTCTGTTTCATGAGTCCGGCCCCTCCAAGTTTGATCTCCGGAATTCTGCGATCGGCCGCGGCGTTTCCGGAGCGCCCGGCGCTCGTGGTCGATAAGCGCTCATACACCTATCGCGAGCTTCTGGACGTGTCCTCAGCTTTCGCGGCCGCTCTCGATGCGCATGCAATCGCCGGGGAGCCGCCCCTCACCGCCGTCTATGCGATGCGCTCCCTGACCGCATACGCGGGAATCATCGCCGCGCTGCTCCGCGGCCACGGCTACGTCCCCCTCAACCGCTTCTATCCTCCGAACCGCACGGAGTTCATGCTCAAGAAAAGCGGATGCCGGGCGATCATCGTGGACGCCGAGTCCGCGGCCCAGCTCGACGACGTGCTCAAGGGAATCGACCAGCCGCTCGTTCTTCTTTTCCCCGACCTCGAGGACGTCTCGGCGGTCAAGGCGCGTTTCCCCCGCCACGCGATTCTCGGTGCGCGGGACGCCGTCCCCGGCGCGTCGTACACGCCGAAGATCCCCGGGGCCGACGCGATCGCGTACGTCATCTTCACCTCGGGCAGCACCGGGACTCCCAAGGGCGTCATGACGTCCAACCGGAACATCGTTACGTACGCCGAGTACGCGGCCGAGCGCGGCCGGGTGACCGAGCGCGATCGATTCTCGCAATCGTGCGCGACGACGTTCGACGGCTCCGTGTTCGACCTCTTCACCGCGTGGCTGCGGGGCGCGTGCGTCTGCAGCCCTTCGCAGAAGGAGCTTCTCAATCCGGGGGCGTTCATCAAGAAGCACGAGATCACCGTGTGGTTCAGCGTCCCCTCGCTCGCCGTGTTCATGAAACGGCTCGGGTCGCTCAAGAAAGGCAATTTCCCGAGCCTGCGGTGGAGCACCTTCGGCGGCGAGGCCCTCTCCGTCGACATCGTGAACTCATGGCGCGAGACCGCGCCCAATTCCGAGATCGACAACGGCTACGGGCCCACCGAAACGACGTGTATGTCGGTGTACTACCGCTGGGATCCCGTTGCGTCGCCGAAGGAAGTGCACCAGGGGATCGTGCCCATCGGGTACGCGAACCCCGGCATGTCGATCATGGTGTGCGACGAGAACCTGCGCGAGGTCTCTCCGGGAGAACGGGGGGAGCTCCTTATGGCGGGCACTCAGATATCGCTCGGATATCTGCACGACCCCGAGCGGACGAAACGAGCTTATATTGTACCCGCCGGCAAGAAAGAGATATACTACAGGACCGGCGATCTCGTGCAGAGGCCGCGCGGCGGCGAGCCGATCCTCTACTTCGGACGCATCGACTTCCAGATCAAAGTGCTCGGCCACAGGGTCGAGCTCGGCGAGATCGAGGCGGTCATCCGCGATGAAACGGGCGCGCACGGCGTCGTCGCCCTCGGCTGGCCGATGACCCCGAACGGGGCGCAGGGAATCGAAGTGTTCATTGAAGGAACGGGCTTCGACCTCGGCGACCTGAAGAGGCGGATATCGATGAGGCTCCCCGAGTTCATGGTTCCGAAGAAATTCCACGTCGTCTCGAGAATCCCGCTCAATGAGAACGGGAAGTTCGACAGACTCGCCCTGCAACACATGCTGGAGGCCGCAGTATGAGCGTCGTCAAGGCGGACGAGGTGAAACGGTTCATCGCCGCGTTCCTCGCGGATGCCCTGAGCGAGAACAACGTGACGGAGAATGAAGTCAACGATGATCTCGACCTCATGAAACGGGGAATCATCGACTCCATCGACCTGATCAACCTCATCGCGGGCATCGAGGAGCATTTCAATATCGAGGTCGATTTCGAGGACATGGATACGGAGCAGCTCACGATCGTCGGTCCGCTCGCGAAGTACATCGAGGAGCGGGCGAAGATGAAGACCGCCTGAGGGCGCCCCACGGCGTCGGGCGGGGCGGCCTCCGCGCCGAACGGCGCGGGAGCACCGCGCGACGAGGAGCGGCAATGCTCAAACGGCTCAAGCGCTACGTGCGCGGCACCAAGAACAGAATCCTCGCGCACGCCGCCAGGTTCCTTCCCGGCGCGATGACCTTTCGCGTCTGGTGCCACCGGATGCGCGGCATGAAGATGGGCACGGGCATCTGGCTCGGATACGACCTCATCCTCGA
>JBGPBA010000075.1:0-5990 GCA_041481005.1 Candidatus Krumholzibacteriia bacterium
CTCGACCCCCACATCAGCGTGCCGAACGCCGAGATCCAGGCGCGTCGCGTGGCGGCCGCCCGCGGGCTTCCCGCACAGGCCATTTTCGAGCAGGTCGCCGCGTGCACCGAGGGGCGCACTTTGAAACTCTTCGGAGAACCGAGGGTGAATGTCCTGATGTTGAACGAGCGCCTGGACGAGGGCCGGAGATGATCTCCGCGTCGGGCCGCCGCGCTTCGGCGGGCTCGAACCCGCGGGAGCAGAGGAACCATGGCTGAGGACAGAGCCAATACCTTTTTGAGAATGATACGCCGGTCGCAGCGCGGACGGCTCAAGCTTTACCTCGGCTACTCGGCCGGCGTCGGCAAGACGTACCAGATGCTGCAGGAAGGACATCGTCTCAAGAACGATGGCATCGACGTCGTCATCGGGCTCCTCGAGACGCACGGGCGCGCCGGGATCGCGAAGCTTGGCGAGGGGCTCGAGATCGTGCCGAGGCGGCGCCTCGAATACCACGGCGTCCCCGTGGAGGAGATGGACGTGGACGCGATCGTCGCGCGAAAACCCCGCGTCGCGCTCATCGACGAGCTCGCACACACGAACGTCCCCGGCAGTCGAAACCCGAAGCGCTATCAGGACGTGCAGGACATCCTCGCCGAGGGGATACACGTCATCACCACGATGAACGTGCAGCACCTTGAGAGCCTCTACAACATCGTCGAGAGCGCGGTCGGCGTGAAGGTGCGCGAGCGCCTGCCGGACTCGGTGCTTGCCGAGGCGGATCAGATCGTCGACGTCGACCTGACCACCGAGGACCTGCGCACGCGCCTCGAGGAAGGGGAGATTTATCCGGCGGAGCGGATCGAGACGGCGCTCGCCAATTTCTTCACGCCGGCCAACCTCGAGAAGCTCCGGGAGCTCACGCTCCGCGAGCTCGCCTCCCAGATCGACCTGCGCAGGCGGGAGATCTCCGAGGACGAGACCGCCGCCGGGCCCGATCAGGTCATGGTCTGCCTCAGCTCGCAGGGAACGAACAGCGAGCTTCTGCTGCGCTACGCGTCTCGTCTCGCGGGAAAGCTCAATAGAAATTGGTACGCGGTCTACGTCCAGACTCCATCCGAGGAGGCCACCGTCATAGACGCGCGAACACAGCGTTTCCTCTCCGACACGCTGACACTGGCGAAGCAGCTCGGTGCTCTAGTATTCACCTACAAGGGCGAGGACGTCGCGGATACGATTCTCAGGTTCGCCAAGGAATACCGCGTGGGCCACATCGTTATCGGGCGATCGACCCCAAAGCCGGCCTGGAAGAGGTTCGGGAGAAACGCCAACGTCGTGAAAAACCTCATGGGGCGCGCGAAAGGGACCACGGTCATCGTGGTCGACACGCGGAAAGGGGAGCTCCCCGTCCCCGCCCGGCCGGCGGAGGCGCCGGAGGGAATCGAGCCGGCATCGAGCGCCCCGGAGCCCGCGCCCACCACGCCCGAGCGGCCGACGTTGAGCCTGCTCCTCTCTCGCCGCCGCATCGTCATATGGGACGAGCCGGTGGAAAAGGATACGGTACTGCGAACCCTCGCGCGGGCGATCGCGCCCGAAAGCGGGATCAAAGACGCCGACGTGCTCTTCGCCGACATCATGAAGCGCGAGGGACAGGGGTCGACGTTCTTCAATGAGGGGGTGGCGTTTCCACACGTGCGGATCCCGGGGCTCGCCGAGTCGGCGGTCGCCGTCGGCTTGACGAAACGGGGAGTCTCCGACGTATCGACGGAGAAACCGATAAGCCTCGTGTTCCTGATTCTCTCCCCCGCGGAAACACCCGACCTCCAGGTCAGGATTCTCGGCCTCGCGAGCAGGGCGGCCCAGAGCCGACACCTGACCCAGAGACTCGAATCGGCCGGGGGCCCGGAAGAGGCGCTCGACGCCATCCGCGAATGGGATCTGTTCAGCGAATCGGGCCCGACGCATTCGCATTCGTGAGGCTCGGCGCCCCGACGGTGGCGCTGGGGCGCGTAATACGTATCTTGGCAAGCAAGGAGGATCGGCGTGAACGCAGGATCAATTCTCATCGTCGACGACGAGAGCAACATTCGGCTGACGCTGTCCCAGGCGCTCGAGACGCTCGGGGTCGAAATCGACACCGCCGCGAACGGCGAGGAGGCGATCGAGAAGCTGAAGAAGAAGGAGTTCACCATCGTCCTGCTCGATCTCAGGATGCCGGGAATTTCGGGGATGGAGGTTCTCGCGAAGCTCCGAGAGACGCGTCCCGACATCCGCGCCATCATCATGACGGCGTACGGGACGGTCGAATCGGCCGTCGAGGCGATGAAGCTCGGGGCGAGCGACTTCATCGAGAAGCCGTTTGTCCCGAACGAGATCAGGGCGCTCGTATCGCGCGTGCTCGACCGGGAGAAGCTCGACGAGCAAAAGGCCTCCGATTACACCACGTTCATCGAGCTCGCGAAGAGATGCGTCGGCGACAGACACTTCGACGCGGCGATCGAGCATCTGCGGAGCGCCATCGCCCTCGAGCCCGGCCGCGCCGAAGCCTTCAATCTCCTCGGGGCGCTCATGGAAATCAAAGGGAATCGATACGAGGCGCAGAAAAACTTCCGGGCGGCGATTTCGCTGGACCCTTCCTACAAGCCGGCCCTCGAGAACCTGCAGCGATCGACGACATGGAAGCCGGGGCTCAAGTAGCGCCGGCCTCCCAGCGGTGCGGCCGCTCGCCATGGCGCGGGTCCTGGCGCCGATTGCGCCCCGCACGGGGCGCAGCGAAGCGAGCACGCGCGGGGCGCAATCGGCGCCACCCGCGCGTAACGCCTGAAGGGCGCCTCGAATAATGCCTTGACTTGGCCGCCCCTCTACCGTCAATATTGTCGCCCCGATTCGAAGTTCTGTAGCAGAAGGAGAGCCGCATGAGGTTCAGGTTTCTTCCGAAGGAATTCAACTTCTTCGACCTGTTCGACAGGCAGGTCGAGAACGCCATCGAGGCTGCGGTGCTTCTCAAGGAGCTCGCGGTGAAGGGCGTCGTCGACGCAGCTTCTCTCAGCAAGATGGAAGAGATCGAGCACAAGGGGGACAATGCGACCCACGGCATCATCGAGCATTTGAACAAAACCTTCATCACCCCGTTCGACCGCGAGGACATCCATAAGCTCGCGACCGAGCTCGATGACATCATCGACATGATCAACACGATCGCGAGCCGGATGCGCGTCTACAAGCTCATCGGGGCCAACAAGAACTTGATCGAGTTCGCCTCGGTGATCGAGCAGTCGGTGCGCGGAGTGGCATGCGCGGTCAACGGTCTGCGGAAGCTGAAAAACGCGAAAACGATCATGGATTCCTGCGTCGAGGTCAACCGCCTTGAGAACGTCGGCGACGCGATGCGGGACGAGGTCCTCGCCGATCTCTTCGAGACGGAGAAGGATCCGATCGCCGTGATCAAATGGAAGGAAGTCTACCAGGACGCCGAGACCGTGCTCGACGTATGCGAAGACGTCGTCAACGTGGTGGAATCGATCCTCGTGAAGCAGGCGTGACGCATGACCGCCGCCATCGTCGCCCTCATCGCTCTCGCCCTCGCCTTCGATTTTCTGAACGGGTTCCACGATTCGGCGAACTCCATCGCGACGATCGTTTCGACGAGGGTGCTCAGACCTCGCTACGCCGTCGTCTGGGCGGCATTTTTCAACTTCGTCGCGTTCCTCATCTTTGGTCTCCACGTCGCCAACACGATCGGCAAGGGAATCATCGACATCGCGATCGTCGACAAGGGGGTCATCTTCGGGGCGCTCTTCAGCGCCTGCTGCTGGAACGTCATCACCTGGTACCTGGGTCTCCCCACGAGCTCCTCACATGCCCTCATCGGCGGGCTGATCGGCGCCGCGCTCGTGAAAGCCGGACCCCATGCGCTTATCTGGGGCGGTATCCTGAAAACGGTCTCGTTCATATTCGTCTCGCCGCTCGCCGGGCTCGCCCTCGGGCTCTTGATCGGCACTTTCGTCTATTGGCTCTTCCGGAATAGCGCCCCGCTCGGGGTGGATCATATCTTCCGGAAAGGACAGCTCGTGTCCGCCGCCCTCTACAGCATGGGACACGGCGGCAACGACGCCCAGAAGACGATGGGGATCATCGCGAGCCTCCTCTTCAGCACGGGGGTCCTCGGCGGCGACTTCCACGTTCCCGCGTGGGTGGTTTTCGCGTGTTACAGCGCTATCTCGCTCGGAACGATGTTCGGCGGCTGGCGCATCGTGAAGACGATGGGGCAGAAGGTCGCCAAGCTCAAACCAATCGATGGATTCTGCGCGGAGACGAGCGCCGCGATCATGCTCTTCCTGTCCACGGGCCTCGGCATCCCCGTGAGCACGACGCATACCATCACGGGGGCCATCATGGGCGTGGGCTCTCTCAAGCGCTTGAGCGCTGTGCGGTGGGGCGTGGCGGGGAGGATCGTCTGGGCATGGCTCCTCACCATCCCGTGCACCGCGGCGATCGCGGCCGCGGCGTACGCCCTCGTTCGCTAGCGGATTCTCGAACTGTTCCCACTCGCGCTATTTCTTCGGCGCCGGCGCCTCTTGCGTTTTCGCCGGCACGGCCTCCTTCTCGGTCATCTCGGGCTTCACCGATACCGCATATGCAACGAGGTCGGTCAGCTTCTGGTCGTCCCAGGGCAGCGCGGTTCCTTTCATCGGGCCGACGATGCACCAGTTCACGACCTGGTCGAGGGTGACCACCCTGTTCATCGACATGACGTACTTCGGGTATACGAGGCGTTCGTTGCGGAACGCCTTCATATCCATCTTCCCCATCTTGGAGTCCTTCATGCCGCCGTCGATGTGGCAATCGTTGCAGCTCTTCCCCGTCGTCCCGAGACTCGGGTCGGTGAAGAGCGCCTTGCCGCGTTCGACGGACTTCAGGAACTCGGCCTTCGGATTGACCTGCTGCTGTTGGGCGGAGGCGGCCGCAAAGAGGACGGACACGCCGAGAACGAGACACAATACGACAAGCTTCTTCATGTCTTATCACCTCACTTTCTGTGTGGGATTTGGGCCCTGTGCCTCGCAGAGCCATGAAGAGTTTGCCCGGAAAAAGGCCTTCTGTCAAGGGCATTCTTAGCTCTTGACTCAGGCACTTTTCTTGCTCGATCATTGTCGGCGATATTTCAGGGGGCATCCAAAGGAGGAGAGGCATGAAACGACTCGTTATTTTCCTCGCCATTGCGGCGCTCGTCGCCGGGGCTATCGGCTGCGCCAGTCTGAACAGGGCGGAGAAGGGCGGCGCCATCGGCGCGGGGACCGGGGCCGCGATCGGCGCGATCATCGGCCATCAGACCGGGCATACCGCGGTCGGCGCCATTATCGGGGCGGCTGTGGGCGGAGCGGCCGGCGCCTACATCGGACACTACATGGACAAGCAGGCCGCCGAGATGCAGAGGGACATCCAGGGGGCGAAGATCGAGCGCGTCGGCGAGGGGATCAAGATCACGTTCGACTCGGGCATTTTGTTCGACATCGACCAGGCGACGCTCAAGCCCGAGGCCAAGCAGAACCTCGACAAGCTGGCGGTCATCCTCAATAAGTACCCCGACACGAACGTCCTGATCGAGGGCCACACCGATTCGACGGGCACATACGGGCACAACCTCGATCTTTCGAAACAGAGGGCGCAGTCCGTATCGAATTACCTCGCGGGCCTCGGCGTCGACCCGTCGCGCTTCTCGACGATGGGATACGGCCCCGACCAGCCGGTCGCTCCGAACGCGACGGCCGGCGGAAGGCAGCAGAACAGGCGCGTCGAGCTCGCCGTCATGGCGAATGACAAGCTTAAGAAAGCGGCCCAACAGCAGTCCTCCGGCGGCTGATATCGGCGCGGCGCTTTGTCCGACCTCAAAACGGCCGGGCGTCTCCCGAACGGGGAGCCCGGCCGTTCATGTCTGGCGCGGGTGGCGCCGACGGGGCCCCCGCACGGGGCGCAGCGTCAGCGAGCGCGTGCGGGGTGCAATCGGCGAC